>JAGWYC010000048.1 GCA_018969565.1 Bacteroidota bacterium
TGAGTATGGTCTGTATAGAATAATAAGGAGTTCTTCGGGTTGGCATATCCGCTGGAAGAACCGGCGGCGGTTCCTGTTTTGTTGGCCAGGAAGTTGGTCTGTTCACTCAGGTTGGAAGGGTTCACCATGTTTTCCAAGGCACTCACTGCGTGACAGGCGGCCCAGATAGAACCGCGGCAACCGCCTGAAGCGGTACTCTTGGTCCAGGTAAACAACTTGGAATGTGTAGTCCACACCGGGTCGGCGTGGGGCATTATATAAAGGTCATGACAGCAGGTGAGCAGCTTAGGGTCGATGAAGGTTACCGAGCTGTCGGGAATCTCCGCATTGGTCAGGTAAGGCTTGGCCACACTGCCGTTCTGCAAATCCAGCAGGAAGCTCCAGCGCGGGATGTTCAGCAGAGTGCGATACACCGGCAGAATCACATCCGAGGTGGTGGTGATACCGGAAACACCCTTACCAATCCAGGTAGAGATGATGCTGTTCACCGCGGTGGTGCGGTACGGTTTGGTAATCACAAAGGCGCCTGATTTAAAGGCCGTACCTTGTATGGTGAAATCCACACCGTCTTTTGCCTTGGAAGGGTTGATACACCACTTCACCGGTACTTGTGCACCCTTCATCAGGTTATACAGCATACCGTAGGCCTTGAGCGTGCTCACACTCTGGGTACCACCCATGTCCACCACAAATGACCCGGTGGGGATGGTTTCGTAAGTCTGAGCCTTCAGGGCATGTCCCTGAAACAGCGCTAAAGCCGCGCAGCCTGCCAAGGCTATGCGTTTTACGCTGTGCAGTAATCGCTTTCGCATGTTAAAAAGAGACATTTTTTCCGTTGTTGGGGAATTGTGGTTTTTCATCGGGGAATTAAGGCTTGCTTCCACTTTTAGTTCTTCGCACAAAAAGACCCCAAATGCCATTTTTTATTTGTAGAACTATTTCTACAAAAGGTAGTTTTTTCTTAAATTTTACATAATTTTTTTGTGCATTTTTTCTTACACAAAACCGCGCCCGGCCTGCGAATCCGCACGATGAGCAAAACCGATGAACGACATCCCTCTTTACCGTATTTCGCCGTTTAACCAACGCCTGATTCGTAGGTGTTTTCGGTGCCAGTTGCGGACAGATTTCAGGTGCTTACTTTTGTCACAAAATCGAAATCACTTGCTCGTTTACAGAAAACAGTGCGGATACGTGGGTCTCTTGCTGCTGCTGAGCCTGTTCACCGGCTTCCGGAAGGCAGCGGGGCAGAACCTCACCGCCGTGGTACATCCAGAAACCGAGCTGAACAAATTTCTGCTTCAGAACACGATATCCGGAATATGCAGCGATTCACTGGGGGGGCTCTGGGCCGCATCGCAGTTCGGACTGTTGTATTCTGACGGCACGGATACCCGCTTGTTGCACATGGGCAATATGCGGGTACTTAAATCTAATCGCTTTTTAGGGATTTACCATCTTGAAGATGGTTTTAACATCACGGTAAATAGTGAGAAACAAATATTCATTCTTGGCAGGGGCGGAAACTTATATCCCTACCCCTTGCCGGCAGATAAACGTTTAGTAATACATGGAAATCGAGGATTTATCATCAGGCAGTCTGAATGGCACCTGCCTGATGAGTTGACAAATATTATTTCGCCTGATTTCTATCATTATGATGGCATGCTCAGAGGCTTATTCATTCGAGACCGCTGGTATGGTAATACCGCCGCATCCGGCAGAAAATATAAGTATTACCTGAGCAGGCGTATAGGTCATAATTATTTCCTGAGGGATGATAATGAAGTGTATTTATACGCCGACGGATCCCTGATATTTCAATGCACCCTGAATAAAAGCGCAGAGGATATTGTTTGTTTCAACGACAGCCTTGTCATTCTGAAAAACAAGAATCGACTGGTTTTTCTGAACATTATACAAGGCTCCTGTCAGTTTACGGAAAACATAAATCCGCTGAGCCTGAGTGAACTGGTACTTGTGTACCCGGCAAACGGAAGTACGTATTTTATCGGAACGTACAACTATGGTATCTACGAATTGAACTTAATACCGATTGAAGTTCTTAAAGGTCCCGCATCCGAAAATCGAAAAAACCTGTACATCTATTCCTTTGAACGATTTAATGACAGCACATTTCTTACTACTTATGAAGGTTTAATACGCGTATCAGAACAAGCAGAAAAGGCAAAACTGCTTCATCGTTCAGAGGTAAGCAGCAGCAGTCTGGTTGTTGATTCGAAATTGCGCGTATGGACCAGCCATGATAAAAAGATAGGATACCACGACCCGCGCACCTGGAAATTCACTGTATCAGGCGCGGTACAACTAACACCACAACTGTTTTTTCCCATGGAGGCCGGTTGTATTTTACAGTGTACGAACAGTTGTATGAAATACATCCGGAATCAGGAACCATCACAAAAAGACATCTTATAGTTGGTTCCGGCCGATTTTACGGGCTTCGCAGCATGCATAGCGGTTTATATCTGCTCAGCGAAAACGGGCTATACCGGGTGAATGCATCTATGGAGGTTCTGGAGCACACACACAAGGGCATCATCATCCGGGATATGATAGAAACTCCGTTTGGTATATATATGGCCACGTACGGCAACGGATTTCTTCAAATGAAGCCCGGAGGGGCTACGAACAGAATTTTCAGAGATCGTTTCGACTGGAGCAACACAGGACTGAGCATGCGCTACGATGCAGCCAACAGGCGCTTGTGGCTGGTGTGCAACAAAGGTATATTCATTCTTGACCTTGACCACCGGGGTCTCCCTAAACCGGCTTATTCACTTTTAGCCTGTGGCATCGAATTGCCGGTAACAGAATTGAATGGCGGCAACTATGTATTGTTGCCGGGAGATAAATACTATTATTTTCCGTCAAACGATGGTTTATTAAAAATACCGATTAACTGGAAATTAAATAAAGCTCCCTCAGAGCTGATGCTCAAATCGGTGAGTTCTGACAAGGGAGTGCTGCCGGTTTCCGAGGATATATTTCTGCCGGCGAAACATGGAAATCTGACCATGAAATTATTGCTTCCTCTTTCCTTTCACGAGGAAAATGAAGCGCAGGAATATCGCTTAATGCCCCTGTTTGAACAATGGAAGCCTGTTCCGGAAAACAGACAGATTGTATTCTCACAATTACCTCCCGGTGATTATACACTCTGGGTAAAAAATGTTCTGGGTGAAAGGCTATTAACCAACATCCATGTGGCAAAATTCTGGTATCAGGAACCGGTGTTTTATTTCTCCATGCTCTTGCTTTTGTTTGGCATTGTGGCCATTTCCATATTCTTGCGCACTCGCACCCTGAGGCGGAGAAGCATGGTCCTGCAAATTGCGGTAGACAAGAAAACAGCAGCGTTAAAGCAAAATCTGGATGCCCTGAAGCAATCACAGCACCTGTTGAAACAGGAAACCGCCCTCAGGGAGAACATGAACTCGGTACTGCTGCACGACATCCGCAGCCCCTTGCTGTTCCTCACACAAGCGGGTTATAGTCTGAACAACAAACTCAAAGAGCGCTACCCTGATGCGCTCGATTCCGCCAATGTACTAGCCGGTACGGTAAAAGATTTGTATTTCCTTTCCAGCGATTATATAATATGGCTTAAAAACAGAAAATTTGGCTCCAGGGCAGAAACAGAAACATTGAACTTGTATGAGTTGATTGATGAAATCTACCGCTTTTACCTCCCTATATGCAGTTCAAACTTCAACAGCATTGATTTCACCTGTACCCGGGAAGACCAGGAAAAATCCTTCTGCACCGACGGGCAACTGCTGCGTTGCGTTTTACGCAACCTGATAGACAACTGCAACAAATTCACCCGGAAAGGGCAGATTAACATCGAGTTAAAGCACCATAAAGGCTTTGCGGATATCACGGTGTACGACAATGGCAGCGGCCTTCCGGCACGCATCCTCACCACCTTCGCAAAGCGCAGCAAAGAAAACCCGAATCTATGGACCTTAAAGGCCATGCCCACAGAAGAAATCGGCATGAACATGATCCTTCAGTTCGCAGAAATTTTAAATGGTGTAATCACCTACGAACGTTTGCCTGAAGGCCGTAGCAAATTCCAGCTTCGCCTGAAGGAACTAAGCTGTCAGTCTTCCGATTCCACAACATCGTTAAAATCGATGCCGTAAGTATAGGCCAGTTTCAGAATCTCCGAATAGCTGCTCACCCCCAGTTTCTCATAAATACGGGTTTTGTAGGTAGAAACTGTGGACGGTCTGATGTCGAATTTCCTGCAGATTTCCGCATTTGTCTTACCATGAACCAGCGCCACCGCAATATTCAGCTCCTGCGCGGACAAGCCTGCAAAAGGGTTTTCATGGAATTCCTCATGGGGCGGCTGCCAATCCGGTAATTTCCCCATCACATGTTTCATGGCATCGCGCAAATGCTCCACACCATCGTTCTTGCAGATGTAAGCTACAATTTGCTGATCGTCCAGTTGCCGGTCCAATAAATCCCGCGGATACATGGTAAATACCACCACCGGCAGGCGGTTGGCGAAACGCTGAATCTGGGATACCGACTCCCCCGGACTTAAGCCCGGCACCTTCACATCAGAAATCATCACCTGAATATCATGGTCGTGTAGCAGACGCTCCGCCTCCATAAAGGTTTCCGCTTCGTAGATTTTACTCGCCGGCCATTCCTGCCGGATCATCTGCTTCACACCGAAACGCACAATTTCATGGTCGTCCAGCAGCAGAAAATGCTGGTAACCGCGCTCCGAAATTGTTTGATTCGTCTCCATCATCCTGGATATTTCTCGATATTATCCAATAAAGATTATGGCTACAAATATACCTTTTATGGCTTTTCATTAGTTCTTTTTGGCTTTCATGGATTTTACAAGGCCGCTAAATAAACCGAACATGAATAGCTGCCGGGATATTTTACCTCCACCCCCAACTTACCGTTTATCGAGGCACTGTGCGGTCATTGGCAATCGGAACAGCGTGTAGTTGCGTTCTGAAATCCTTCGGTTCGAACCCATCATCCCGGAGAATACCAAATATTCCACAATAAGGATTTTTGCTTTTCATGATTTCTTTTTGGTTCCTCATTAGTTTTTTAAGGCTTTCGTGCTTTTTCGAATACCATTGGTTCTGTGTGAAATCTGCCGCCATGGTAACATGGAATCCGGCTGTCGGCCACCAGGTTGCTTCAGTGTAAGGAGCGCGGCGATTCAAATTCACCGTTTCCTGCTTTATTTCGCCTCATGGACTTCAGTTTCATTCTGGTAAATCCGGCTCATGTGCCGCATGTGGCTCTGATTCAGCTCAACCGCCCCAAGGAACTCAACGCGCTGAACCTGCAACTGATGGGCGAAATCCGCGACGCCCTGAAGGCGCTGGATGAAGATGATTCCGTGCGCGCCATCGTGATCACAGGAAATGAACGGGCCTTCGCTGCCGGCGCCGACATCAAGCAGATGGCCGGGAAAACCGCCGTGGACATGCTGCTGATTGACCAGTTCAGCACCTGGGATGCCATCCGCAAAACGAAAAAGCCCATCATCGGCGCAGTTTCCGGTTTCGCCCTGGGCGGAGGCTGCGAACTGGCCATGCTCTGCGACATCATCATTGCCAGCGAAACGGCCCAGTTCGGGCAGCCTGAAATCAACATCGGCGTGATGCCGGGCGCCGGTGGCACGCAAAGACTTACTCGTGCCGTAGGCAAGGCCCTGGCCATGGAAATGGTACTGAGCGGCCGCTTTATCACTGCTGAGGAAGCCAAAGCCGCAGGCCTGATCAACAAAATTGTACCCGTAGAATTATACCTGGATGAAGCGGTGAAAATGGCCTCTGCCATTGCTGCCAAATCACCCATCGCCGTGCAATTGGCTAAAGAAAGCGTGCTGAAATCCTTCGAAAGCAGCCTGCAGGAAGGCCTGTACTTCGAACGCAAAAACTTCTATATGCTCTTCGCTACAGAGGACCAAAAAGAAGGCATGAACGCATTCGTAGAAAAGCGAAAGGCCGATTTCAAAGGACGTTAATCCTCTGAAACCGACCTCGCATCATATTCTTCAGTTTAATCCTGAATCACCAGCCTGAACCTTGCCCTGATTTGGGGACCGTCGGCGCTCAAATAGTACAGCCCCGCCTCCAGTTCATCGAGCATGATTTCCACATCGTTGCGGCCTGCCGACCCCATTACCTGAACACAACGCGCCTCTTTTCCGCTGGAGTTCAGGATGTGGATGTCCACGAGTTGCGTTTCACTCAGAGAAAACGACAAACGGCAGGAAGTGCGCGCAGGATTGGGGTAAAGGGTAGCCTGCGTGGCGGGCACACCTACACTCTGCGTGGCGCAAACCGGACCCAGAAAACTCAATCCATAGGCATCGCTGATGCGCAGGCGGTAGGCGTTTAAGCCGGGCGAAGGACGTTCATGCTTCCACCAGTAGTGTTTCAGTTCACCGGGAACGCCTTCAGCATCCAGCGTTTCCAGCAGCCTCCAGTTTTTACCGTCAGTGCTGTGCAAAACACCAAACTGTTCCGTGCCATTCGTAGGCACTGCCGCCCATTGCAATACCACACCACTGGGTGCATCCGCACAGCGGAAATTCATCAGAGTCAGCGGCAGGGGCGATGCAAAATTGATCAGATAGGTGGCCACTCTTCCACGCAGGCCCGACGAATCCATGTACGAATATGTAAAGGATGTGCTGCTTTGTCCGGCCAGCTTGAATTTGATACACAGGCTGTCGGGATCGAAATTGGGAATTACATAGCGATTCAGCGTGGTGTCCCAAAAATCTATCACCACAAATACATCAAAGAAGCTCTGATATGTTCCGTTTACCGGATAGCTCAGTACGGCATTGTTGGTATCGGGTAAGGTTTCGAGTACTAAGGTGTATTTCTCCCCACCGGTCAGTCCGTTGATACGTCCTTCTTCCAGGTCAAATCCGGACAATTTTCCGGGCATATCGCTGCTGCTGCCGGAGTTAAAAGTCGTATCACTCGTTCCGCTCAGGGCGTTCAGGCAGAGCATACGCTCGAAGCCGCCTTTGGGCGCACCTGTTTTCCTGGTGATGGAATCCGGACTCACCGTATAGGTTTTATCGTGCGCTATGGGCAGGAAATTCAATCCGAAATCCAGGGCATAAGGGTCGAGGGCACCGGTTTTCAGAGGTAACAAACCGTTTACCGGTTTATCGTTTCCGCTTCCGATGCCGTTGTTACTGCCCAAGGCTTCTGAAACATAGGCCCAGTTAGCCGGAAGGCTGCGCGCAGGTGCCGGGCTTCCCGGAGCAACAGAAACGGTACTGATGACGATGCTGAAACTGTCGTGCGCCCATCCTCCGCTGAATCCATAAGCCCCGTTGCTGCGCACCCTGCAACTATCTTCTACCACACCATGATGCAAAAGGTACGCATAGATTGGCACGCCTGAAGGATTGTTGAATCCGGGACCATCGGGGCTTCCGCCATTGGCATCGTGATGGACCGTACCCGAGATATATAAAGGGGCCTGCGAAACCAACAGATACACGGTACCGCTGGCGCAGAGCGGGCTTGGAGAAACTGCTGTTAAATCACAAATAGTATAGGTAACCCTGTCCGGACCATAATAGCCGGTAGCCGGGGTATAGCGATAGCTGCCATCGGAATAGAAGATAATCACGCCTCCGGAATCAGTGGTCATGGTATCCAGCGCCAGGGCCGTACCCGCAAGGTTGCTGAGCAGCAAGGGATAGGTTCCGGCGTTGAATAGCACAGAATCGCCATTGGGCTCGATATCGTTGATGGCCCAGTTGCCTAATACACTGCTGTCGCTGCGACAAAGGGCGAAGTCATCGCCCGCAAATGGCGGGTCATTAAGCACCCCGTTGGGTTGCATGCGCTGAATGACCAGCAGGGCATCATCGGTGGCAGGAATGGCGGCTGAATCCCTTATGAAATAGGCAATAAATACCTTGCCGTAAAACCCGGTCGCAGGTGTGAAGGTATAATCACCATTGGCGTTCAGGGTTAAGGTTCCGGCATTGGTCTGCAGGCTACCGTAGATGTCGCGCCCGCCAACGGTATGGGTGCTTCCCGGAAGGGCCGCAGTTTCGGTGATGCCGTCGCCATTGGCATCGTAGTACCACTGAATCAATGCGAAGCCGTCGCCCTCGGGATCGCCGTCGTTCACCAGTACATTGGAATACAGAGTAGTATCATAGCAAATAGCATCGTCATTATTGGCAATTACATTGTTGTAGCGCTTGCGGGGCATAGAATCCACGCTGATGCGCAGCAGTCCTGTATCACAGGCGCTGGGCACGCCATCATCGCAAACGGAGTACGATACGGTCGTGGTTCCCGTAAATCCGGGCGCCGGATAAAATATGTAGGCACAGCCGGTGAAATACAGGGTTCCGGCGGTATCCACTGGACTCCCGGCCATATCAAATCCGGACAGGACGGCGGGACTGTTTAATATCTGATAAGTACCATCGGCCGTGTACATATTGCTGAAGCTCTGATTGTGCTGTTCCGGGTCAAAGTCATTCGTGCAGACATTTCCTGAAACCGGTATATCCTGCCAGGTATTATTGAAATCGCTCACAGCCATGGTGGGATCCTTCGGTGAAACGAGCAGGTAAATGGTGGCCGAAGCACAGAGCGGCTGCGGTTCCACAGTGGTTTTATCACAGATGGTATAAACGGCGCGGTCGGGACCGATGAAATCCGAGGCCGGATAATAGGTGAAACTGCCATTGCTGTAAAGGATGATTGTACCACCTTCCACGGTGGAGAGGGTATCCAGTCCAAGGGCGGTTCCCGGCAAGGCGCCGAGCAGCAGGGGGTATCCGGAGCCGTTCAGCACGATGGAATCGCCATTGGGCTCGAGGTCGTTGGCGGCCCAATTCCCTGTTACAGGCCTTCCAATCTGGGTCAGCCCCAGATCATCACCGGCAAAGGGTCGGTCGTTCAGAGCGCCATTAGACGGTAATACCGTGATGAACAGCAGCGCTTCATCTGTGGCAGGCTGGCTTGCGCTGTCGCGGATGGTATAGGAAACCACGGCCGTTCCGTAATAGCCTGCGGCAGGTATAAAGGTGCAACTACCATCGGCAAAGACCACAAAACGGCCTGCATTAGACCATTTTACGCCATCAGCGTCTAAACCGCCAATTTGCACGGTATCGCCGACAATGCCTGAAGCATCGGGTGCTCCGTCGCCGTTGCTGTCGTAGCGGAAGGCGTACAGTGCAAAGGCATCGCCCTCCGGATCCGCGTCGTTGCTTAGTAATTTTCCATGAACCGGTAAGGCATAGCTGATCAGGTAATCATTAGTAGCCAGCAAATTATTCCCTCCGGTACTGGCCAGGGAATCCACGCTGATGCGCAGCATGGCAGTATCACAGCGGAAGGGGAAATAGTTATCGCATACCACATACCACAAGTCGGTATGACCAGTGAATCCGTAGGCGGGCAGGAAACGGTAACCGCATTTCCGGGTGATGAAAATGCCTGCGGTATCCACCGGATTTCCTTCCATATCGAAGCCGGACACGATGGCGGTATCTCCAAGGCGGCTGCAGGCTGTTTTACAGGAATAGAACGCATCAAACAGATGATGGGTCGGTTCAATATCGTTGGTACACACTTCCCCGTTTACGGGGGTATTCATCCAGGTAAAGTTCACATCATTTACGGCGATGGTGGAATCATTGTATCCTATAAGGAAATAGATGGTTCCGGTGGCGCAGCGGGAAGGCGTGTACAGCTTTGGTACATCGCAGAGGGTATAACGCACCTGATCGGATCCGATATGGCCGAGGGCCGGAGTGTAGCGGTACATGCCGTTGGCGAAGAAAACAATGATTCCTCCGCTGTCCGTAGTGAGCGTATCCAGGGGCAGAGCGCTCAGGGGCAAAGCTCCGAGCTTCACGCGCAGAGCACTTCCGTTGAGTCGGACACTGTCGCCGTTCATTTCCACATCATTGGCAGCCCAGGAAGCAGAAACCGTCACTCCTGACTCCGTGAACACGAAGTCGTCACCCACAAAAGGCCGCTCATTGGCCGCTTCGGCGTGTTCCAGTACTTCAATCTTCACCAGTGCGGTATCCCGTGCAGTTATTGATCCGTTGTCAAACAGGAAATACGAGGCGAACACCTGACCGATAAAACGGGTGCCGTTGAATGTATCCGGAACGAAGAAGCAGTTTCCTGCGGCGTCTATGCTCATCATACCGGCCCGGTATTGGGGAAGTCCCAGGTAATCAATGCCGCCCACATGCACGCTTACGCCGGTCGGAATCAGCGAATCAGGAACGGCATCTCCGTCAGAATCCATCATCCAGCCGGAAATATGCATGGAATCGCCTTCAGCGTCATCATCGTTGCGCAGCAGTTGTACCCTGATGGATTCCCGACAGGTGTACATCACATCGGGTTCGGCAATGAGGCCATTGGCGGTGAAGCTGCGGAACGGATCTACACTGATATTCAGGAAGGCAGTATCGCAGGCCGGAGAAACAGGATCCTCATCGCAGATTCCGTAAGGAATCCTTACCAGGCCGGTAAATCCGGGCGCCGGTCTGAACAGGTAGCTGCCTGAGCTTCCGTAGGAAAGGATTCCGGCAAAGCTCGTGTACTGTCCGTTCTGCCTCACACCTTCCACCGTATCACCGCTGCTCAGCGGCTTGCCGCTTCCATCTTGCAGGAAGAAGCTGTTGAAATGAATGGCATGGTATTCCAGGTCAAAATCATTAGTGAGCACATGGCCTCCCACCGGTAAGCCTTGCCATGTATTGTTGTTGTCGTTGATGGCATAGGTGAGGTTTTCCGGTTCCGGG
>JAGWYC010000384.1 GCA_018969565.1 Bacteroidota bacterium
TATTTTGTAATTCATGATGGTGGAACACCTACTCAAAGCTCAAGTTTTTGGACAATACAGCAAGTACCCCTTCCCATCCGGGATTACACATGCTTTTTTCTTGAATTGTTCCAAAGCCTTACTGCCTCATCTTCAACAACTCCTCCAGCAGGGCCACCTGTTTTCTGAGGTCGGCGATGTGGTTTTCGTAGGCTTTGCGTTCTTCTTCTGAAACGCCGGTAACGTACATCAGCGTAGCGGCCTGTCCGCCCTGCTGCTGGAAGTTCTGTTGCAGGTTCAGCTCTTTCTCTCCGGTCAGGGTGCCGATGGGTATCTGCAGCACTTCACACAGCCTGCGGATGCGGTGCAGAGGGGCATCATCAGGGCTGGCTTCCATGCGGGAATACATCTGCTGGGATATTTGCAGCTTGTTGGCCATATACTCCTGGGAGAGGCGTTTGCTTTCCCGCACCATCCTGATTTTGTCGGAAATACCATATTGCAGTGGGTCTTGTTCTTCCGCAGCCATCGTTCAATAATACAACGTTTGTTTGTAAGTTACAACTAATCGTTGTAAAAGTGGTGGTAAAATCTATTTTGGTATCCTTTGCCCCCCTGTGGCTCGATGAACGCGATCAACGTAGTTCAGGCATTGGCAACAAGACAATTATCCCTTACCAACGAACCTTAACCTTGTGTCAAAATAAAAAGGCTCCTGACTGATCAGTCTCAGTTTATTTATATTCGGATGGTGGCCATTGATGAGGATATTGAAGGCAGTATGTACTATGGAAGAGGGTACCATCAGGGATAAAAACCGGCCTTCATCTATCCAGTTTTGTCCAATATCTGCCAATACACTGGGTGCGGGGTACTGATACCAATGTTCCGGCAGGTCGGACGCGGAAAGGGTCAGGATGGAATCATCCGGTATTTCCAGGCTGAGCAGGGTCAATTCCGGAAGCATCAATGGCGGCGCATTCACCAGCACTTCCAGCAAGGCCGTTTCCGGTCGTTCACTGGTATATAATACCGGAGTCCCTGCCTTGTTCCAGCGCCCCGGAAACAAAGCAGCCCCCAATCCACTCAGGTCAGATGCGTATGCACTGTTGCAAAGCCGGAACACCTGCATATCAATTAGCTATACACACCATATTGAATTCTGCCCAGCAGATCACGCACTTTTGCGATACCTCCGGGAACCTCAAGCAAGTCCATCGGTTCCATGCCACCAAGCGCGGTATTGGGCAGCTCGAGCCACTTAAAGAAGTCCTGACTGCTGTTCAGTACCTCGATGCCAAACAGAAATAAATCGGCCAATTCAAAAAGCTGCACCGAATAGTTCCTTTCGAGGGTTTTCTGCGCTTTCGTCCAACGATACAGGGTAGGTTCCGAAACCTGCAGTAAATCAGCCGTGCGGTCGCGTGTAAGTCCGAAGTAATTCCTGAAGTTATTGATGACACCTGCATTTACCCCGCGGCGCGCGATGCTGATAAAGTCAAAAGGACTCTCAATATGTCCGCTGATGTATTGCTTTCCTAATATCTTCACCAGCATTTCATAACGCCCGGCACTTTTATACGACTTCCTGCGCTTTTCAATCATTTGATATTTTATTTTATCAGATGAACGAAGTTAAGTATTTTTATCACACAAGCAAACTCAAATCAGCGGAATATGAAACGATGAACATGGAACATATTATGATGGGGAAACAACTGGCATTGGAGC
>JAGWYC010000385.1 GCA_018969565.1 Bacteroidota bacterium
TGGAACATGATTTTTCAATCCGTGAGAAAACCTTTCGGCTGGGCGGCAGTCAGCGCCTTCAGGTACAGGACTACCGCCGGGTGTTTCTGGTGCCCGCCTACACCGGCTGGAGCAGTGGCTTGTGGTTGTCGCGCAACGGACGCTGGCGGGAATGGACTATGGATGCGGTGCTCCGTGCCGATGCCCACTTGATTTGGGCTTCCTGGATGCGCAACAATACCGCGTATCGCGATGCCCGTCAGTTTGCCAATGTCTCTGCCGGGCTTACCATGAATCGCAGGCTGTTTAAAGGGATTAGCTATGAGCAAAATCTGCTGCGGCAATGGCGCAACCCCTGGCTGAACGAGCTATACAGCGATGGAGTACATCGCGGCAGCGGCGCCTACGAGCGGGGCAACCGGAATCTGCGCGCCGAGCATTCCCTCAAATGGGAACACCGCCTTCTGGTGAACCGGCACAGCTTATTTGCAGAATGGACGCTGTTTGGAAACAGGGTGCAGCATTTCATGAACCTGGAACCGAGCGGCAAGGGGGTGCTTACCGTGCGCGGCGCTCTGCCCTTGTTCGAATACCGGCAGTACAATGCGCTCTTTTTCGGTACTAACCTGCAGTTCCGTAAAACCCTGAATAAAGTATGGCAGCTTCAGGGAAGACTGGATGCCGTTTATGCCCGTAACCTCGACTCCCAACGGGTGGTGCCCCTGATACCGCCGGTGCAGGCTTCATTGGGCTTAAGCAGGAAATTCGGGCTGTGGACCTTCAACCTGAATCCTGCATATACCGCAAAAACCATAGGCTATGTGCAGGGCTCAGACTTCCTTCCGCCACCGGCAGATTATCTGCTGATCCATGCCGACATTTCAATGAATAAAAAGCTGGGCGCGCACGAACTTATGCTGCAACTCGGGGTGCATAACCTTGGCAACAAGCGCTATCGCGATTATTTGAACCGCTTCCGCTATTTTGCGGATGAAGCAGGAAGGAATATCTGGCTGCGCGCTGTGCTGGAGCTGCACAGACATGTGGCGAGGGAGGAAACCATACAACCCGATGAAATTCAAATCATAAAATAAGCCACTTAAAAGTAAGCTAACTAAGATGAACAACATAAGGAAAATTCGTATCCACATGCTTTTGCTTGCCTTTGCAGCAAGTCTATTCAGCCTGGCCTCATGCAAAGATGACCACAACCACGACGAAGGAGAGGTAATCACCACCGTGCAGTTGCTGCTTAGCGATTCTGCTACCGGCGCACCCTTTGGTGATTTCCGTTTTGAAGACCAGGATGGCCCCGGTGGGAACAACCCGTCCCGTCTGGATACCATTTATCTTGATTCAGGAAAAGTCACCGATGTATCGCTGCGCTTTGCCGACGTTTCTTCAGGTACCTCAAAAGATATCACCGCTGAAATCCGCGCTGAAGGCGATGAGCATATCGTGTGTTTTAAACCCGCCGGCGTGCAGTTGGGCGTAACTGCTACTGATACAGACGGCAAATACCCGATTGGGCTGGAAACTCGCTGGAAGGCAGGTGCTAAAGGTTCGGGCAGCATCACCGTAGTGCTCAAGCATCAGCCCGGCAGCAAGAACGGAAGTTGCGACCCCGGGGATACCGATGTTGAGGTAGTGTTTCCGGTGCAGATCCGATGATTATATAATGGGCGGCATATAAATTGCACCTGTTTCAAAGAATATGAACAGGCGTTT
>JAGWYC010000386.1 GCA_018969565.1 Bacteroidota bacterium
TGGATGCGATGGCCGTACCAGCTCAACTCCGTATCTTCCGCTTGCAGATAAAGCGGTTGTGGATCCTGCGCCCTTGCCGGAACCAAATACCAGCCTTCGACATGACTATACAATTCCCATGTTGTCTTTCCGCGAAACCGAAGTCCGTTTTTAATATCCGAAGCAAAAATTCGGGCGGCCAGATCTGCATGAAAACCAAAGCGGGCCAGATACTGCTTCAGCCAAAAGCTTCCCAAGGGTTCGTGAAGGATGGCTTTCCGGTTCAGGCAGATGAGTTGCTCATGTTCAGAAGAAACAAAGTATTCATCTATACGCCGCAAACCCTGTTTCAAGGCTGCAAATACCGGTCTGTGTTTTGCCAGTTGCTTCGCGAAGCGCGCATACGCATCAGGGTGGCTTGTTTTCAGCGCCGGAATCTGCTGCAGGCGCACGCGGTTACGCAGGTAGCCCGGCTCTGCATTGCTGCGGTCTTCCCGCCAGGTGATGCCTTCAGCCAGTGCATAAGCCCGTAGTTCTTCTCTGTTGGTGAACAGTAAGGGACGTATGAGCATAATTTCCGAGTGTTCATGATTTAAGGGCCTGTTTATGGGCATGCCACTCAATGCACTGAGGATGTTTCTCCTTTGCCGGTACATCCAGAAATGTTCTTCCTGGTCGTCGCCATGATGGGCCAGGGCCGCGATGCTGTAATTATGTTCCCTGCACAATTCCCCAAACACCCGATAGCGCCAGGTGCGGGCTGCCTGCTGGATTTCAGCCTTGGGCACGGTACTCATGAACTCAGCGGCATCGGAACAATGAAAAGAAACATGAAGCGTGCGGGCTAAGTCTTCAACAAAATGCATGTCTTCCCGGCTTTCTTCACCGCGGAGCCCGTAATGCACATGTACAAGGGCAAAGGAAAAACCGGCACGCCGGAACAGGTGGGCCATCACCGTAGAATCCAGGCCTCCGCTCACTGCCAGCAGCAGCATTTGCCCTTCGGCATGGATACCTTGTTCTTTGATGTATTGCCTGAACCTGTTTAGCACGTTATTTGCGCATTGAACGTGTTGCGCATTCCTCGCTCAAAGATAATCACGCTTACAGCCTTGCTTGGATCTTGTTGTTCCCTGTATGCCCAGCCCGTTAGTCTGCAAGGCGATATGCTCACTTTTGAATCGGGTGGGGGCAGGCGGCTGCAGATTCTGGAAGGGAACGTACACTTCGATCAGGATGGCAATACGGTGTATTGCGATCGCGCCGAATACGAGCTGAACAGCAACCAGCTGTATGGCACGGGCAATGTGCGGGTGCTGAGCAAGGATGGTGTTACCGTCAGCGGCAGCGTGATTCGTTACGATGCCAATTCCAAGGTGGCTCGTATTGAACAGGATGTCGTACTTACCGATGGCGAAATGGTGCTGAAAACACCCTGGATCAGTTACAATACTACCACGCGCATTGGCTTCTACAATCAGGGCGGGCATATCGTGAACGGCGACATAGACCTGAAGAGCGGCTCCGGATCTTATAATCCTGCGAATAAAACCTTGTATTTCAAAAGAAATGTAGTGCTGCTGCATCCGGAATACAGCATGTACGGCGACACCTTGCAATACAATACCGCTACACGCACAGCCTGGTTCTTCGGACCTACGGAAATCCGCAGTGAAGACAATACCATTTTCTGCAACTACGGCTGGTACAATACCCGCAG
>JAGWYC010000387.1 GCA_018969565.1 Bacteroidota bacterium
ACCAATGTTTCCAAAGCTTCACAAAAACAATTCATTCAGGTTCCTTTCCGCAAATTCCTATAGAAACGATGCATGGCCAGTACATGCGGGAAACTGAGGCAGGAAAGGAATATAAAGAACAAGCCGGTAGCTCCACCGCTTGCCCAGAAATCTCCCGAAAAGAAAAAAACGCCCAGCAATAACGCACCAAGGGTAAATGGCAAAGCCTTTAGATACAATTCACCGGGTTTGGCGCTAAATCCCCGCATGAGTTGCAGCGAACTTTTTACACTGTGGTCAGCAATGAAAAACAGGCCGAAACACTGAAGCAGCGGTAGTCCCAGTGCCGGCAACAGATATAAACCGGACAGCCCTTCTACTCCGCCCACCAGCACATAGATCACCGCTAAAATCCAGCTTAGGCCTTGCAGCCTTAAGTTCACAGGAGGAATATGCAATTCCCTCAACACCATGTTTAATTCCGTAATATGGGTACACAAAATGAGTCCTAGCAATGATGCACCACATATAAAACTGAGTATTCCTGAACCTCTGCCCTGGCTGCTGAATTCTGTTTCCCCGAAATGCCAGGCCGAATAGCCCATAAATATACACAGGCCCGCCGCAGGACTTAAATACCAGATGACACCCATCATCGCTGATACACTTAAGTACTTGAGGATAAACATGGGTTTGACAGGGGTATGCAGTTTCCCGGTTTCCAGCAGGTGGTCAATGGCGCCATGGGGCAAACCAACAAGCAGGAGGCCGGATAACAGCACCAAGAGGCCTGCCTGTTCCCATTCCAGCCACTGTAAAATGAACAACAAAATCAAAAGCAGCCAGGGCAGCAATAGCCACGTTCTGGAACGCTGAAATACGTCGTTCAGTGCGGCGGTTACGAATAAACGTTTGGGCAATTTGGACAGAATCTGCAGCTCTTCCCTGAAGGAAATTTCTTCACTCAGGAAGCGCAACACCTGTGGAATCGGGACGCTGCGAAATAATTGTTCAAAGATGCGCTTACCTTGTTCCGGTCGCTGTTCCAATAACTTCAACAGGAGGCGGTCGTAGAATGGGAAACGCAGCGATTGTGTTGCCCGTTGCTGTTTCAGGGCAATGGCCTCGGCATGGCGACAGGAATTCATAAACGAATAGCCGGTACTGGGTTTTAAGTTGCCTGCTCTGGCACCGGTGGATATCCATTCATCAGTCGCATGAACCGCTTCTAACTGCGCACTGCTCATAGGAATGCTTCCACGCTCCTGCTCATTGATGCGGAAGTTGCCGTATTGTTGACCGATGTAGGCCCGCAACTGCATTTCTGCCTCAGCTTCCACGATAGGCGTCATTCCAAAACGCGTACATTCCACCAGGGCAGTCTTGCGGTCAAAAGGAAGCACATACATGAACTGTGTGGCGCCATGCTGTTCAATAGAAAAATCCATCATCACAAATGCCTCCGGGTCAAACGCATCCTGTTCGCAGGTAATGTTCCAGCCAAGGAAACTCTGGTTCAGGAACGATTCATGGCGTGCAGGCTTGCTGTATTTCGGTGGACGGCTGTCAAAAATCACCCCGGCCTGAATACTGCGATTGTTGATTTGCAGTGGAATTTGTTGCGGGCCGACGAAGGGCTCCGCAATCCATTCATGGTCATACGCCGAAAGAATTTCGCGGGTGTAATGATATAAATCTTCACCCGAAACATGGTGGTA
>JAGWYC010000388.1 GCA_018969565.1 Bacteroidota bacterium
GGTGATGAAATACCAGCCGGTATCCGTAAGGCTGCCATCGGTTACGCGGTATTCCACGTATCCGGTACCCACGAATCCCCTGGATGGGGTGAAGGTAATCACGTTTCCGCTGCGGGTGGCCGTGCCTCCGTACACCTTGTAAACCGGAGCCGAGGCGGTGAGGTTCAGCGTGGTTCCCTGTGGGTCCCGGTCGTTGCTCACCACATTGCGCGACACGGATGCCGGGAACGTCACGGTGTCGTAATCGGCCACAATCAGCGGTTTCTGGTTGGGAATGGCCTGACAGCCTACTACGCTGGAATAGCGCACGCGCAGAATAGGCTTGCGGGCGGCATCATCCGACTCAAACTGCGCCAGACTGCTTTTCAGATAGCTGCCACTGCGCTTTGCCAGCATGCCCAGGTTGTTGGAGGGGGTGCTTATCCAGTCCTGCACCAGGGTATTCAGTTGGCTGCTGTAATGCCAGGCATTGTTGGCAGAGCCTCCCGAACCGGTATTCAGACTTCCGTAAACGGTAGCGGCATAATCACCACCGGCGGTAGTCCAGTTCGTGGCGTTGAGGCGTCGGGTCCAGTTCACCTGCGTTTCTGCAAACAGGCCGGTGCCGTTGATTTTGTGCAAATTGACGGTTACATTATCCTTGCCTCCGTTGCGGTATAGTTCCAGCCTGGAATCAAGCACGATGGCCGAAGTGGGTATGGCGGCCCCGCCGCTATTCAGGTTGAAATAAAGCACGGAGCGGTATTCCTTGGTATCGCGGTCGCCCCAGCCCATCTTCAACCGGTTTTCATTGCCGTAATTGGTAGTTGCCTTTTCCTGACGCAGGTAGGCATCGCTGCCGACAGTCACGGCGATGGTGGTGTCCTTGTAGGAGCCGCCCCGCTGACCGCTGCTGCACAGGTCGGCCTGCACATTGATAACAACCTTGCCGCTGCTTTGCATGCCACGGGTATTCACCACCGTATAAGTGAAAGAGTCTTTACCGTCAAAATCATTGAACGGAGTATAGCTGATGGACTGATCGGGGTTGATGCTCGCATAGCCGTTATATGGGCCGTTGCTGATGCGCCGCACGGAATCCGGCAGACCCCGGGCGCTGCTTACCAGGCTCAATACCGGAATTCTGGCTGATTGATCCTCAAGGATACTAAAAACCCCATTTTCTGCCACCGGCTGAATGGAATTACAGCGATACTGCCTGAATTCCACCGCATCTATCAGTGGTTTTCGCGCTACGTTGGCCGTTACAGAGAGTCTTACATAACGCGCTCCTGCCACGGGGTTTTTCAGGGTATCGGTCACAAATGCCGTATTGTTTCTGGTATAGGTGGCTGCATTTACCCAGGTGCTTCCGTTGGCGCTTACTTCAACCTTTAATGAAGGGCTGCCGGTGCCGCCACTACTTATCGGCTTCCAGTAGATCAGGATGGTATCCAGGTTCAGCTTCATCGTTTCGGTGATATTATTGGTGAAGCCAATGGGCAGACGATCGGCCAGATTATCGAGTTCACAGCCAATGCCATCCGGATCGAGGAAGGCGTTCTCCACGTCGTTCGCATTTCCGGTTCCGGTAGTATCCAGTCCTGCAACGAGATTTCTAAGGAAGGTGTCACAGGTATAATCATTCCCCAGGCCCCATAGCTCATTGCTCCAGCAGCCATAGGTGTTTTGCGTTCCAACCCTGATGACCACC
>JAGWYC010000389.1 GCA_018969565.1 Bacteroidota bacterium
CGGTTTTCAGTATTCTGGGCGCATCACTCACCCTGTGTTGCACGGGTAGCGCATGATTGATGGCGTAGTATCTTATGGGAATCAGCGCTTCCTGGGTAATACCCAGCAATACTGCCATTTCCTGTTGCACTTGCTGCTGCAGTGATTCCGACCATTCCCGGCCGCCAGTATGGGTGCAACTAAGCAGATTTCGGCCTGCAGGTGCATAGGCGGGCGCCACATCCGACAGAATGCAAAAATTACCAACAAGCCCTTCCGGATTGGCGTTCAGGCAGAGAATAGGACGTTGGATGTTATTTTGGGTGGGTTCGAAATAAAAATTCAGCACCGGCCTCCAGGCGCTGTTCAGTTCCGGAATGGAGCGCCCGGTAAGGGATTCATGAGCGGCGCTGACCAGAACCTGGCCGGCATTCCAAATCTGACCGTCGGCACCATGCACTTCATGGCGTGTTGCATGTTGCACCTTTGTGCCTGTAATCACTGTTCCCGGCCTGAGTGCCTGACGCATGGCCCTGGGAAGAGCCGCCATCCCTTCGGAAGGAATCGCAGCATCACCCGCAGAAAAGGCCCGAAATACAAAACGAAACATGGAGGCACTCACCTGTTCAGGTTCATCTAAAAAGATTCCCCGCAGGAAGGGGTTGAAGAAATTCCGGATGTACCGATTGCTGAAACCCTGACTCTGAAGGTATTTCAGCGTATTTTCACTATCAACTGTGAAGCAGTCTTCCACGCTGCTGCGCAGCATTTTGTTGCGCAGTTTCAGTGTATTCCATTTATCGCGGAGGCCTGCCAATGGATTGAGCAAGGTGAAACCCAATGCCGACGGCTGCCGAAGCGGATCGGCAAACAAATGGCGCCGGCCATTATTGAACACCAGTGCACCCGGAAAGAAGCGTCGTAACTGAAGTGCCTGGAGCGAAACAGCGGCATCTTTCCGGTTCAGCTCCGGATAGGCCGTTTGCAACACCTGAAAACCGCGGTCAAAGGTGAAGCCGGAATCTGCATCACTATACACACGTCCGCCCACATGGTCTGCGGTCTCGAGCACCACTACCTTCTTCCCGGCCTGTTGCAGATACCAGGCGGCATTTAGCCCGGAAACACCGGCACCCACAATCAGCACATCAGCTTGTTCCATGAAGCAAAATAAACAACAGAACAGACCAACAGGTTCTTTGCTTCCCTGTCAATCGAGTTTTTTCAGGGTGCTTTTGATACGCATCATTTCCTTTTGCAGGTCAAGCACGGTATTGGTAAGCTGATCGCGGTTGGGATTGGGCTCTTCAAAGCGCGGATTGATATAGTGAACAAACTTCCAGATTTCGAGCACATCAGACACTTTCACCTCATAGGGCTGGTATTGTGGATTGGTAGAGCAAAGCAGCAGGGTGCCCTGATCTTCCATCTGATTATACACTACCTTGAACACAATGCCTTCGTCCTGGGTAACCACGATATAAGGATGACCATTGCGAATCAGGTTCCAGTTCTGCAAGTATTCACCGGTAACATAGGCGCCGTCGCAAACCGGAGGCATGCTATCGCCCGAGATCGGAAAAGAGCGGTATTTACGTCCGGGGGTGAGGAAAGGCAGATTGAAGGCGGGCAATACCTTGATGAATTCCGGGTCGGCAAAGCCATTTACATAGCCTGCCTTGGCCTTTACCGGCACCAGTTCCACCTGA
>JAGWYC010000390.1 GCA_018969565.1 Bacteroidota bacterium
GACATGGCAAAAATGCCATTCAGCAGTACCAACGCGATGATGATGATTAATTCCACGGCAGGATATTCAATAGTTCAAATCTATTCCCGGAAGGAATAGGAATCAAGGGAATCGGGAATTCCTTGCAGGGTCGCGAGCCAGGCTCGTCTGATAATCGGGGAAGTTCGCTCTTTTTCATCCTTTCCTGGAAATAGCGCGTTCGGCGGCAGCCACAATATGGGGCGTATCCAGACCATACTTCACCAGCAGTTCTTCCGGTTTGCCGCTTTCGCCGAAGGAATCCTGCACCGCCACCATTTCCATGGGCAGGGGCAGATTGCGGGCCAGGAGCTGGGCTATAGAATCACCGAGTCCGCCGTTCATCTGATGCTCTTCGGCACTTACAACGCAACGTGTTTTACGCGCACTTTCCAGCACAGCTTCTGCATCCAACGGCTTGATGGTGTGTATGTTGATGATTTCAGCACTGATACCCTTTTCGGCTAACACCTGCGCGGCCTGAATAGCTTTCCACACCAAATGTCCGGTGGCGAAAATGCTCACATCAGCGCCCTCTTGCAACATCAGTGCCTTGCCAATGTGAAAAGGAGCATCGGGTGCGGTGAAAATAGGCCATTTTGGTCTGCCGAAACGCAAGTAAACCGGGCCGTGGTATTCGGCAATGGCCATGGTGGCCGCCTTGGTCTGGTTGTAGTCGCAGGGATTGATGACCACCATACCGGGCAGCATCTTCATCAGACCGATGTCTTCAAGAATCTGATGCGTGGCGCCATCTTCGCCCAAGGTCAAACCCGCGTGCGATGCGCAAATCTTTACATTTTTGTCGGAATAGGCAATGCTCTGACGTATCTGGTCATAAACCCTTCCCGTGGAGAAGTTGGCAAAAGTTCCTGTGAAGGGAATCATGCCTCCGGTGGCCAGACCTGCTGCCATGCCCATCATATTGGCTTCGGCAATGCCGGCCTGAAAAAAGCGATGCGGATATTCATTTTTAAAGGCATCCATCATCAACGAACCGGTGAGGTCTGCACAAAGGCCCACAACTTTGTCGTTCTTTCTGGCTGCTTCCAGCAAACCATCTCCAAATCCTGAACGGGTATCTTTCTGACCCAGAATTTCAAACTGCTTCATCAATGAGGTGCTTTATAAAGAAATGTTTACTGCGGTGCCGGTATTAATTTTAAATGGCTTTTCGAAGGTATAAACCGTGCGTGTCTCCGCTTTGTAACGGCCGATAATTTTATACTCACCGGGCTGCATGATCAATACCTGTCCCATTTTTGTAGGGTCTATATCACAAACCCATTCCACCTTGTTGTTGGAAACCCGGAACACTCCGGCCACCACTTCCCTGCCCACAGTCAATTGAAGCATACCCGGCCCGGGAATCTCAATCGTGAAGGTCTGGCTTTGCTTGATGGAAATGTTTTCCAGGTAAATCCTTGGCGTGGTGAGGATTTCGATGTCATACGCCCCGGTCAGATAGCGCTTTTTGGTGTTGAAATCCTGAAGGTTGGCGGTTTTCATGCTGCCGTGCTGCCGCACAATGGCGCTCAGCCTGTCGTATTTGGTTACCCCGCCGATTTTCAGGTGTAAATCACCCTGGGGTGTTTCAAGTCCTATGGTATTATGCCTGCCGGGGATGACTTCAATATTGGTTTTGGTCACCGGGGG
>JAGWYC010000391.1 GCA_018969565.1 Bacteroidota bacterium
ATTTCACTGCTTATGATGACGGCACCAACGGCGACAAAACTGCCGGTGATGGTATTTATACAGCTAAATATATGGTGAAAGAAGGTTCATGGGAATGGGGTGCTACCGATAAAGGAAGCTGGATTATCCAGGGCCCGAACCGCACCTTCACCATGAGCAGCAGCGGCAGCATTACCGGTGATACTGTTTACGGCGTTGCTAAACTGGGCGCATTGATTGATCTGACTTTCAACGTAGATATGAGCGATACCATCGTGAACAGCGAAGGAGTTTACGCAGCCGGTAACTTCATGGCCTACCTCCAGAACCCCATCGGAAACTGGAACAAGGACACCCTGAAGCTGGATCGCGTAGGTTCAACCAAAATCTACAGCAAAACGGTGAAAATCTACGCCGGTAACTACCAGTTCAAATACTACAACGGAAAAGGAAATGCCGACGACAGCCGCGGCGAAAACTGGAACTTCCAGGCCGGTGGTTGCGGAAGCCCTAACGGATTGGGTGGATACAACCGTAACCTCGACCTCCGTGGCAAAACCAGCGCTCAGGTGCTTCCTGTCTATATGTGGAATCGTTGTGCTACCAGCACCTTCGGCGTGGCGGAACTGCCTGCAGGCAGCTTCAGTGTATTCCCTAACCCGGGCAAAGGTCAGTTCGATGTTACCCTCAACGAAGGAACCATTGCGAACGTTCATGTAACGGACCTCGCTGGCCGCAGCATCCGCAGCTTCAGAGGGTTGAATACCCGCAGCTTCAGCATGAAGCAGACCCTGAGCTCCGGTCTTTATCTTGTAACCATTACCGATCAGGCGGGCCGCAGCGCCAGCGTGAAGGTGGTTGTTGAATAAGGTTGTTCAGTTCTGAAAAATTGCACCCCGGGCCCAAAAACCCGGGGTGTTTTTTGTAATTTTAACACATCCTCTAAATCCTATGCTCAGAAAATGCTTATTGCTCATTTCAGGCTTGGCAAGCGCGCAGGTACAGGCTCAGATTCTTAGCGTTTCTCCTGTATTCCCGAAGGAACAAGACACGGTCACCATCATATATGATGCCACCCAGGGCAATGCTGCCCTCACCGGCGTAACACAGGTTTATGCGCATACCGGTGTGATTACGACACGCAGTGCGAGCAACTCCGACTGGCGTTATGTGGTGGGCAACTGGGGAACTGCAGACGCCCGTGTACAAATGCAGAACCTGGGAAACAACAGGCATCGGATTCGCTTCCACATGAAGAATTTCTACACACAGGCGGGTACCTTCCAGCCTGGTGAGCAAATTCTGAGTATGGCCTTCGTGTTTCGCGACCAGAGCGGCAATACCGTCGGTCGCACCGCTGAAGGAAAGGATATCTATACGCCCGTATTCAGCACCGGCTTGTTCGCCCGAATTGTCAACCCTGAAACAAAGGTGAACCTGCGCAGTTCCGGAGGTAGTTTCCTCATAGAAGCATGGGCTTCAAAGCTTTGCAGCCTTAACCTCACGTTGGATGGCGCACAACTGCGCAGCAAGAGTAATTCCGACAGTCTGCAATACACGGTGAGTGCCCTGAGCGCAGGCAGGCACACCCTCATTTTCAGTGCCACCGATGGCACCCTGAATGCAGCAGATACCCAGTATTTTGTGGTGAACCCGCCGGTGAAGACCGGGTTTCTGGACG
>JAGWYC010000392.1 GCA_018969565.1 Bacteroidota bacterium
TCGGTGCTTTTGCTGAAACCAATGAATTCATTGACCATCCAGGGTCCGGAAGTAAGCTGTCCCAGGAGTTTTCCATCGGTTTGATACAGGTACAGGTGGTTCCAGCCATCTCGTTCACTTTGCCATATAAAGCGGTCTTTATTGTTGGGAAGGAAAATGGGGCCATGTTCCGGCTCTACCCATTTCTCCGAGCGCTCTTCAAAAACAACCCGATCCAGTTTTCCGGTAAAAGCATCATAGCGCATGAGACGCATGTAGTTCTGTTCGCGATTCACCCAGGCTACATAAATAAATGCATCATCGGGCGACCAGGTAATATTGGTCAGATACTGATCGTAGGGACCATCGGTTTGCAGATAATTCAACTGCCCGGTTTCAGTATCATACACGCCAATGCTCACGGTATGACTGCTGTCGCCGGCACAGGGGTAGCGCAAATCGTTGTGGCCTGCGGGTCGTTTGGTAAGATCATACACAGGATAAGCGCTTACCCGGCGTTCATCCTGGCGGTAAAAAGCCAGACGGGTTCCGGAAGGACTCCAGAACAGTCCTTTATCTATGCCAAATTCATTTCTGTGTGCCGCTTCTCCATAAACAATGCCATTACCGCCATCATTCGTGATGCGGCGATCTGAATAGCCGGTAACAACATAGATGTTATCCTTTGAAACCGCAGCAGTATTCAGCGTTTTAGCAGAAATCTCTCTGGTGGAAGTTCCTTCCGGCAAAACCCGACGGATTTCCACCACCCTGTTGGCAATGTTGTACTGCAGAACCTTATTGTCAAATACGAACCACAGGCTTTGCTCGTCTTTCCAGTTCAATTCCGGAAAAGAGAGCATTTTCTTGTTCTCCAGTCCGGTTTCTCCGATGGCCTGTTTGAGTTGGGCCAACTGCACCAGCGTATCACTGACCCGGTTATAGGCATCGAACACCACCAGTTTCGGCTGATTGCCGTTATTCACCACATAAGACAGTTTTGAAGTGCCCGGAATCCAGCGAAGTTGTGAAAGACCCTTGGGTGAGTAAGCAGGATTGAAAGCATCTTCGATGCTGAAGTTTCTGGTTTGGCCAAATGTTGTTGCTGTGGAAGCTGCCAACAGACCGCACAATGACAGGATTCTGAACATTGGAATTTGTAAAAGCGTTCGCAAATTTGCCACAAATAACGAGCCAATGCAAAATCTTGAAGATTTGATTATCCGCGCCTGGGAAGAGCGCAGTTTACTGGAACAGGAAGAAGTACGGCAGGCCATCCGGGAGGTGATTTCCTTGCTGGATTCAGGTAGCCTGAGGGTAGCCGAGCCCAATCCCAACGGAACCTGGAAAGTGAATGACTGGGTAAAAAAAGCGGTCATCATGTACTTCCCGATCAGCGGTATGCACACCATGCATGCCGGTCCAATGGAGTTTTACGATAAGCTGCCTTTGAAAACCGGCTACGAAGCATTAGGCGTGCGCGTTGTTCCTCATGCTGTGGCACGTCATGGCGCCTATCTGGCTCCCGGCGTAATTATGATGCCTTCCTACGTGAATATTGGCGCCTGGGTGGGTTCCGGTACGATGGTAGATACCTGGGCAACCGTAGGAAGTTGTGCTCAGATTGGCAAGAATGTACACCTGAGCGGTGGCGTTGGCATTGGTGGAGTGCTCGAACCTG
>JAGWYC010000049.1 GCA_018969565.1 Bacteroidota bacterium
CCGGCCTCAGCGCCCCACCAATTGTTACAACCGATCAAGGTCGCTATCGCTTCACCTCCATAGCCTGGTTTAACGGAACTTTATACGCAGGAGGTAGTATCGTAAATGCCCGCAGTGCATTCCCTGTAAATCATTTGTACCGATGGAACGACCTGAATCAAAAATGGGAAGTACTCAACGGTGCCATTCAAACCCTGAATTACGGCATTCTGGACATGGCCGTTTATCAAAACGAACTGGTGGTAGCAGGTTTGTTTGACCAGGCTCAGGGACAATCAGTTTCCAACATCACCAAATACAATGGAACTAACTGGAATTTTATAGGCACATCAGGAAGTGATCAGGGTACCAATGGCCTCATTAATGACCTGTTTATTCACCGTAATCGCCTTTACATTGCAGGAGAATTCAATAAAGTTGGTGCTTCCATAACCGGCAATACCGCTTTCTGGACCGGCAGCTTATGGGGCGGCATTGGAAATCCTTTTACAGATAAAACCACACAACTGGCCTCCACCGGAGATACGCTTTATGCCTTGGGCTACGACGCAGCAGCGCCCGCCATCAAGCGTTTTACAGGAACCGGCTGGCTCAAAATGGACAGTTTTGTTGATTATACGCGCTTCGAACCCATTTCTATGGAAGGCGAATCCGGCCGACTCTGGATTAATGGATTTTTTGAGAAGAAGGGAACGCGTTTCAGATTGCTGAGTGCTTCTCCTGATTTGCACATCCGCAATTTTCAGATTCCCGGGCAAATCAATGGTATCAGCATCTGGAATAAGAAACCCCACCTTTGGGGTGACCTTAAAGGGATTGGTCATATTTGCGCTTATCTACCCGGAATGGGCAGCTTAAACGGGTTTGTGTATCAGGAGACCAACGAGAACCGTCTCCGCGATGCCGGAGAACCTTTGCTGAAACAAAGAACGATCTTGCTGCGTTCAGGTGCCGGTGAGTTTCTCAGTATGAGCAACGAGCAGGGACAGTTCAGTTTTATTGTTCCTCCGGGTGCCTATGAGCTGATGTCGGTCTCCCGCAAACACTGGGAGCAGTCCTGCGGCCGCGTTATTGTGAATGTCCTTGAAGGGCAAGAACAAACTCAGGACCTGGCATTGCGCCTGATTCCCAACCATACAGACCTGCGCCTGAAACTGGTTCCCTTAAACCCTTCCGGCATGGATGCAGACCGATTCATGCGCTACGAGGTCACTATGGAAAACATCGGTTCCAACCCCGTGGGCGGTGCGACCATTCACTTTTTCCACGATAAACGCCTTGAGCAATTTTCCAGCCAGCCCCCAGCAAGCAACTACATGAATCCTGAAGCGGTCTGGAGTATCCCCGATATGGCACCGGGAACGGTTTCAAGAATCAATATGCGCATCCGCGTTCCGGAGGGCGTTTCCAATCAGGAATTATTGAAAGCCTGGGTGCGCACCGGAACGCTGTTCAGCTCCTCGGACCTCGACGTCAGCGATAACATGGACACCATTGCCATGGCTGCCGCCGGCACCACGAGCGATGGCAATGTAAAATCAGCTACTCCCGAAAGCTATATTCTTCCGCAGACAGACAACATCACTTATACCATTCACTTCCGAAACAATACCGATTTCAAAACCGGGCGATTCAGCATAGTAGATACCATTGACCTGAACCTGCCTGTTGAATACCTCGAAACGGTTGCGTGGAGCCATGATTACCGGCTGCGCGTAGTGGATGGACGCATCGCTGTGTTCACCATGGACCCCGGCGTGCTGCTTCCCTCAGAACAATCAGACTCGCTCAGCAGGGGTTATTTCTCCTACCGCATTAAAGTAAAGCCGAATCTGGCCACCGGAACGAAGGTGTACAATGCCGCCCAGATTGCCTTCGATGTGTTCGGCAAGAACCTGACCAACCGCACCCTGCACGTTTATACCAATCCGAATATTGGTGTGAACGAATACGAAAAGGCTATTGGTTTCCGTGTGTATCCGAATCCGGCCTCCGGTCGTATCATCATCGAAAACCAACAAGGCGGGGCAAGAGATTTTGTGCTGTACGATGTTCAGGGTCGCCGCCTGATCCAGTTCCACCTGCCCGCGGGCGGCAGGCGTCAGATAGAGCTTGGCGGCCTGCCCAACGGTATTTACCTGCTTCAGTCAGGAAATGAGGGCGTGAAAATCATGCTCGAAGGACACTGAGTCCGGGTTCGCAGCTTTCCCTTTACTGCGTTTTAAAAGGATGGTCGAAACACTCCATCATCAACAAGTGACCGCTGCTGTAGTGGATATTTACGAATCCTTCATCCGCCACGCTGTTGCTGCTGCCCGTGCGCCATGGAAGCGCCCATGAGGCATCCTGAACATTGTACTGCAGATTCTCCGTATGCAAGCCACTTACTTCAGGAACCGGAATCAGGGAGATATTAAATCCTTTCGGATACCACTTGCGAAATTGTTTTTTTAAAGGAAACACCTTCGAGTAATCATCGAGCATCACCAAGTCAATCTGCTCCTGAAATTTAGGCAGCATGGCCAGGTTATGGAAGGCGTGATCGGCGCGAAGTCCGGTGGCCCAAACAATATTACAGGCTTTATGCCCCTGGTCAATAAGCCAAGCAATCCCCTTTTCCAGGTCTGAATACTCCTGATCCGGCGTATGGATGACCTGCACAGGTTGATACTGTTCCAGAAGATGCTCAGGGTCTGTAATACCGTCAAAATCACCAAGCAGGGCATCAAATCGAATTCCGAGTTCCAACACCCGGTGCAGGGCACCGTCGAGCACGAGTACAAATGGATTCCATTCCAACAATTGCCCCAGAAGTTCTGAAGAACAAGAAGCGCCGTTGGCAATAATCAGGCTCGGCTCCTGCAGGTCTCTGACAAAGTGATGTGACGACATGCCTTTCCCGCAAAATAAGGCATAAAAAAAGCCGGCAACAGGTACCGGCTCTTGAGTTTTTTGTGAAAATAAAATTAGCGACCGAGCACTTCTTTCATGCGCTGACCGATTTCTGCGGGGCTTTCCACTACGTGGATGCCACATTCGCGCATGATGGCCATCTTCGCTTCGGCAGTATCGTCCTTGCCGCCAACAATCGCACCGGCGTGGCCCATGCGGCGTCCGGCAGGAGCAGTCTGACCTGCAATAAAGCCTACCACAGGCTTGGTGCCGTGTTCTTTAATCCAGCGGGCTGCCTCTGCTTCCATTCCACCACCGATTTCTCCAATCATCACGATGCCCTCTGTTTCGGGATCATTCATGAAGAACTCAACCGCTTCTTTGGTTGTTGTGCCGATGATGGGGTCACCACCAATACCGATGGCTGTGCTCTGGCCCATGCCCAGTTTAGTTAACTGATCTACTGCTTCGTAGGTCAGTGTACCTGATTTCGAAACTACGCCAATGCTACCTTTCTGAAAGATAAAACCGGGCATGATGCCGATTTTAGCTTCACCCGGTGTAATGATTCCGGGGCAATTAGGGCCAATAAGGCGGCTCTGCTTGCCTTCCAGATATGCCTTGGCCTTCACCATGTCTTTCACGGGAATTCCTTCTGTGATGCATACAATGACACCAATACCGGCATCAGCAGCTTCCATGATGGCATCGGCAGCAAAAGCCGGTGGAACGAAGATGATGCTCACGTTGGCTCCGGCCTGTTTCACGGCTTCTTCCACGGTATTGAATACCGGACGGTCAAGGTGGGTTGTTCCGCCTTTACCGGGCGTTACACCACCAACCACCTGGGTTCCGTATTCAATCATCTGGGTAGCGTGAAAGGTGCCTTCGTTTCCGGTGAAACCCTGCACAATCACGCGGGAATTCTTGTTTACAAGGATACTCATGGAGTTATTGAAGCCGCGAAATTACGCCGCAGGTTTTTAAGGAACAATCTGAACCGGAACTATAGCAAAAAACCGAACTTTGCCGCGCATGAGCACAAGCACAAAAGCTACGGAAACAGTTGAACTGGCCCTGCAACAATTAGGGGTAAACCCTGAAGAGGTTCGCTGCAGCGAACCCGGGCAATGGCTGTTGTTTCGGGAGGAATTTGAAATATACCTCGACGTGTGGGAACAGCAGGAACTCACACCCTGGAACTACTTTAAACCCGAAGGAGAACTCAGCGTTTTCCAGGTGAGCGTGCCGGTGTTTTACATGCCCGAAAATCGTCGTGAGGAACTTCTGGAGGAATTGCTGGCCGTGAACATGAACCTGTTTTACGGTGCCTTCACATATAACCCCAATGAGCAGGTGGTGCTGCTGAAGTATAAAAGATTATCTGAAAACCTGCAGATTTCCGATGTGGTGGAAACTGTAGAAGCCCTGGGCTATTATGCCGAAATGACCTTCAAAGTGCTGAGTGAAGAATTTGGCCTGAAAGCAATTCAAACTAAAGAAGCAGAATCCTGAATCAATCGTCTGCCATAGCAAAGAAGGTTTCCATCATCACCGTGGTGTTCAATAACCGCGAAGGCTTGGAACGCACTTTCCGGAGTATCGCGGCCCAAACAGACCACAACGCACTGGAATATATTGTGGTGGATGGCGGAAGCACCGACGGCACGCTGGACATCATACGGAGCAATGAGTCGCTGATTAACCTATGGATCAGTGAACCGGACCGCGGACTGTACCATGCCATGAACAAAGGATTGTCCATGGCCTCCGGAGATTATGTATGGTTTATGAACAGCGGCGATGCCTTATACGATGCGCATACCCTGGAAGCGGTTCTACGGGCAGCCAAAACCGGTGCGGAATTTATTTATGGCGATACCATGTTTATCAGCCCGGAAGGTCATGACATAGGCCTGATGAGTAAAGTAACCCCCAAGAAACTGCCCCTGAATCCGGGACCCAACACCTTTGCCGGGGGCATGAACATCTGCCACCAAAGTGTGGTGGTAAAGCGGCAGCTCGCACCTGAATACAAGGAACAATACCGCATGGTAGCCGATATTGACTGGATTATCCGCATTTTGAAGAAAAAACCAAAAACGGCTTTATGTGCACAGCCTTTAGCGCGGTTCGAACTGGGTGGCATTTCGCAGCAACGCATCCGCAGTTCGTGGAAGGAGCGCTTTCATGTGTTGTCGCGGCATTACGGACTTTTCCCCACCCTGCTGCGCCATATCGGGTTGTTATTTCGTTCTGTGTGGTTTCAGCTCTTCGCCGGGAAATAAAAAAGCCCCGGAGTTGACCGAGGCTTTTCGTATTAGTTTTCTGAAGATCAGCGATCCTGCATGAATTTGAAATCACGGGGCACCGCACCGGTGTAAATCTGGCGCGGGCGGGCGATAGGCTGCTTTTCGCGGCGCATTTCCTGCCACTGGCTGATCCAGCCGGGAAGACGACCCATGGCGAACAGCACCGTGAAGAAATCGGTAGGGAAACCTATGGCGCGATAAATGATTCCTGAGTAGAAATCTACGTTCGGATACAACTTGCGCTCCACGAAGTAAGGGTCGGTAAGGGCCGCTTCTTCCAACTTTTTGGCGATTTCAAGAACCGGGTCGTGAACGCCGAGTTTATTCAACACATCGTCGCAGGTCTTTTTGATGATTTTGGCACGCGGGTCGAAGTTTTTATAAACGCGGTGACCGAAGCCCATCAACCTGAAGTTGTCGTTCTTGTCTTTTGCCTTATTGACCCATTTCTGCACATCGCCGCCGTCCTGACGAATCAGCTCCAGCATTTCCAGCACCTCCTGGTTGGCGCCGCCGTGCAGCGGACCCCAGAGTGCAGCAATACCGGCGGCAATGCTGCTGTACAGGTTGGCCTGACTGCTTCCCACCATACGCACCGTGCTGGCGCTGCAATTCTGTTCATGGTCAGCATGCAGGATGAGCAATTTATTCATGGCATCCACAATCACCGGATCAGGCTGGTAGTGGTCCATGGTTACCTGAGCAAAAGTCATGTTCAGGTAATTGGAAACGTAGTCGAGGTTGTTCTTGGGATAGATGATGGGATGACCGCTGCGTTTCTTGTAAATCATGGCGCAGATGGTGGGCATCTTGGCCAGCAGACGCAACACGGTGCGATTCACCGCATCTTCCGGCCTGTTGGGATTCAGACTCTTCGGATAGAACAGCCCCAGAGCGCTGACCATACTGCTCAGTTGGCCCATTGGATGACTTCCGGTGGGGAATGCTTTGAACATTCCTTCCAGGCCTTCATTCACCAGCGTGTGTTCGCGGATGGCGCTGTCAAACTCATCGAACTGCTGTTTGGTGGGAAGTTCGCCATGAAGCAGCAGGTAGGCTACTTCGAGGAAGCTGGCCTTAGCGGCAAGATCTTCAATGGCGTAGCCACGATGCCTCAGGATGCCTTCTTCTCCATCCAGAAACGTAATTCCGCTCGTCGTGGCACCGGTATTCTTATACCCGATGTCGAGGGTGATATACCCTGTCTTCGCCCTTAAATCGGAAATGTCAATGGCTTTTTCCCCTTCTGTTCCTGTGAACACCGGAAGCTCGTATTCGTTGCCTTCCAGAATGATTTTGGCATTGTCGGCCATAAGTTTATTCAGCGTATGTGTTTGAGTTGCGCAAAACTAATCAGGGAGTAATGATTTCCCAAGTGAGTATAATTAAAACAAGGAATGATGTTTTTGGTTTTACTCAGGCACGGTTCTGAAGTACCTTTGCCAAAAGGATTTCATGACGGAACGGGTTCCGGAACACTTATTCAATGAATCGCATTACCTGGGCCGCCCGGCGGATGCCGATGACCTGATCATCCGTCGCAGGGTTGAACTTGCGCGTGCCTGGGAAGGATTTTGCAACCCTCAGGAAAATCTGCTGGAAATTGGCTGCGGTAACGGCGCGTCTTTGATGCTCCTGCACCGGGATTTCCATGCTTGCCTGGGGGTGGAACTCTTCCCCGAACATGAACAGGTTTTTCAACAGTTAAAAGCCCGATACAAAGCGGAGCATTGTAACTTTCAACAGCATAACATAGAAGAAACTCCGGTTGAAGGGGTCTTCTCCAGACTCATCAGTTTTGAAGTGATTGAACACTTGCGCAGCGAAGACGCCGTTGCCAACTACTTCAAATCTCTGCAACCCGGCGGCATGGCTGTGTTCAGTGTGCCAAATAAATGGTGGATCTTTGAAACCCATGGCGCCCGACTTCCACTTTTGCCCTGGAACCGCGTACCTTTCTTTTCCTGGCTGCCCCGCCCTCTGCATGAACGCTGGGCCAATGCGCGGATTTACACACGCAAACGCATTGTCAACCTGCTGGAAAAACATGGATTTCATGTACAATCCACTGCGTACGTAACAGCCCCGCTGGATGTACTCAAAGATGGTGCACTCAAGCGCTTCCTGCAACGCTACATGTTCAAGGGAAATACCACACGAATTCCCTTCCTGAGCACCAGCATACTGGTAACGGCACTCAGGCCTTCTTCGTCTGAATAAAATCGTACCCTCTGCGGCTCAGCCGATAGCGGTAGAGGCGTAAATCATCCACATCATAAAAAACTGCCGCACCCTCTTCTGCGGGCACAGCCGAAACAAGTCGGTGGTGCAGCAGCTGCCGGAGAATGTCTCCCAGGATATTCTCAGGAATACGCGTTTCCTCCAGCAATTCCTCGAAGCGTTCGGGAAAAATCAATCGCGACAATACCTGCCGCTCCAGTACATCCGGCTCGTACATGCTTCAAAGGTACATACAAAGCATGCTGCAGCTGGGTTCGACTTTATCGGTATTGCCGCTCTTTCCAGCCAAAGCGCAGACGAAACAGCCGGGCCAGGGCAATCAATACCGGATAAGCAGCCTGAAATCCCTGGAAAGAGCATAGCTCCGGGAAACGAGTCCTGATGCTGAAAAATGGGGTAATGCTGCGGAAATAATACCACTCCCCACAAAGCTTCAATGTCCAAGCCGTGAAAATGGCGGCCAACAGTGGGTCTTCTACAAAAAATAATAATGGCAAAACACTTAAGAGCAGCGCATACCATAGCACCAATAAACTGCGGAACAGGCGCACCGCAATCCCCTGCATACTGCCCTTAGATGCCCAGCGCAGTCGCTGCTTAAAAAATACACTCACATTCGGCGCAGCAGCAGTATATACAATTGCCTCGGGTAGTTTGCAAAAACCTACCGAGCCGGGATAGGCCTTATCCACTGCCCGCATGAACAGTTCATCGTCACCGCCGGGCAGATGGCTATGGGCCTCGTAACCGCCCAATTCCTGCCATACACTGCGGTAGAACAGCAAGGAGGCTCCATTGCACATAGTGGGTTTTCCCAGGTGCATGCTCACGGCTCCAAAGGCTACCAGTCCGGCGTGTTCCAACGACTGAAAACGGCGAAGGAAGCTGCTCCCCTGTTCCAGACAAACAGGACCGCTGAGCATCTTGCGCTCCTCCTGTATGAAGGTAGCAACCATGAGTTGCAGCCAATCCTCACCGCCATGACAGTCGGCGTCGGTAAGCAGACAAAGCTCCGCATTGCTGCTGTTGATGGCTGCACTCAATGCCGCTTTCTTTCCCTGCTTAGCGGGTTCCGGCTGTATCAGAAGTAAGGGGAATTCAGGATGCTTCTGCTGAAACGCGCGAACTATCTGCACCGAACCGTCGCCGCTGTGGTCGTCGGCCAGGATAAATTCCACCTTATAGCCTTGTGTATTCAGTTGATACCACCATTGCAGCAGGGCAGGCAAATGAGCCTCTTCATTGCGAAAAGCGGCAATAACCGCAATGTTCAGGCCCGGGTAATTCTGTGTTTTTACTGCGGAAGGTTTCCAGCGCAACCAGATGCGGCCTGCCACACAAAAAAGACCGAAATAGCCCAGGGCAGGCAAAATCAAAAACCAGAGCAGCAGGTTCATCGCAAACGCTGCTGCAATATGGCAAAAAGTCCTGCAAGTGCAGGCAGCAGCACATTGAACAGATAAATGCAGAGCGCGGCTGCGGTAAGTGCCAGATCATTACCTGCGGGAATGACCATCAGGGGCACTGCTACACGCACGCCTACATCCACTACAGCAACAGAAGGGAAAAAACTCTGAATGAAGAAGATCAGGGCCACGCTCATCCATGCCAAAGCCGGATCGGCCACCACGCCAAAATGCAGCAGAAGAAATGCGTAGGTACAGCTAAACACCAAATAACGCAGGGCAGAGATACCACAAACAAGCAGCATATCGCCCCAGCGAAGCACCCTTACCCGTTCCAACGCCTGTTGCAGGGCGTTCGAGGCCCTGGAAGGCATCTTGCCGCTGCGGTGCAGCCACAGTGTAATAATCAGGAAGAGCAGCAGAAAAGCAGGGGCCAATGTTTTTGCTGCAGGGGGAAGCAAATCGGGGAGCATCAACCCTGCCGCCAAACCACAGAGGATGGTCACCAGCATTTGGGTCATGCTGCCAAATACCGATAGCGCGGCAGCCGCAATGCGCTGCTCAGGCTGCACCCACATCAAACGACCAATGTACTCACCAATGCGAAACGGGATGATATTACTCACCGCTGCTCCGGCAAGGGTTCCGCGTAAGGCTTCCGCAGTAGAACATTCCTGCAAATGCCGCAAAAGGCTGCGCCATTTCAGCGCTTCGAGCAGCCAATTGAGTGCCGACGCCAACAACAAAACGGGCCAAATCCAGGCACTTTGCTTTGATACCATACCCAGCAACTGCACAGGGTCCGGAAATCCCTTAAGCTCGCGCAGCATCAGCCACACGAAACACCCCACAAAAATCAGGCGGATTATTTGCCAGAGGCGCTTCCGGTTCATGTGTCGCCTTGGTGGGCCTTCAGGATTTTCTTTTCTAAAGAAGTAGTAGAATAGCCGGGTACAAAAGGAATCGTCAGGATTTGACCGCCACGGGCCATAATCACGTCGTAACCCACTATGTCTTCAGGACGGTAATCTGCTCCTTTTACCAGCACATCAGGACCGATTTCGCGAATCAGTTCCAGCGGCGTAGGCTCATCAAACAGTATCACCGCGCCTACGGATGCCAGCGCGGCCAAGACCTGAGCACGGGCTTGTTCATCCTGAATGGGTCTTGACGGAGACTTGTCCAGACCGCGCACGCTTTGGTCTGTATTCAGGCCAACCACCAGTACATCGCCCAACAGGGAGGCTTCTTCCAGATAACGCACATGACCGGGATGCAGCAGGTCGAAGCAGCCATTGGTGAATACAATACGTTTCCCAGCACTATGCAGGCGAGCGCCCAACGCAGCAGCCTCTTCACGAAGAATAATCTTATCTGATATGCGCTGCATCATCAGTTTCCTTATTCAGTTTTTGCATGGAAATCCAGAACCATAGGTATGCTATACCCCCGGCAATCAGGATAAGGATATTGTTGAAGGCCAGATTCAGCAGGGCATAATTGGCCGCATCCTGCTCCGCAATGCCATATACCTGCGCGATGCCATGCGCGATGGGAAAAACAATACCCAAACCGGCAGGTGCAGGTATGCTGATTC
>JAGWYC010000050.1 GCA_018969565.1 Bacteroidota bacterium
TATTATCAACATACGCAATAAAAAGTGGGAAAATGATTTCAGTCCGCTGGATTCCTGGCTCACTCCGGAATATTCAAAGGCTTATGTGCGGCATCTGTTTGTTTCCGGCGAAATGCTGGGGCCCATTGTGGCCAGCCTGCAAAATCTGAGGCTATACCTCTGGCTGATGCGTCAGGCACGTGCGCAGATTCTGGGCGGTACGTTCCCTGCCTGGAAAAACCAGATGGTGCCACACCTGATGCAAAAGCTATGAAACTTCGGCTGTTGAAGAAGCTAGACCTGTATATCATCCGGAAGTTTCTGGCCACCTTCATCGTAACCCTGTTTTTGTTTGTGGTCATCATCATGCTGTTCGATATTGGCGAAAAGCTGGATGATTTTCTGGAGAAAAACGCCCCGGTTCGGGCCATCATTTACGATTACTACCTCAATTACATTCCGTATTTCCTCAATACGTTTTCGCCGGTATTCATCTTTGTGGCGGTAATTTATTTCACCAGCAGGCTGGCCATGCGCAGCGAGTTCATTTCTATGCTGGCAGCGGGAATCAGTTTCCGGAGGATTTTATTTCCATATATGATAGCAGCAGCGATGCTGGCCTTCATGAGTTATTACCTGAATGCCTGGGTGATTCCCAGGGCTGACAAGAAGCGGGTGGCCTTCGAAAACCGCTACACCCGCGGGTACTGGAGCAATTTCAAGGGAACCATTTACCGTCAATTAAAACCGGGACTGCTGCTGTACATGGAGTATTTCAACAACAACGACAGCACCGGAGGCGGTGTATCGCTGGAGCAGTTTGAAGGCATTAACCTGAAGAGTATCACCTTTGCCCAGAACATCCGTTTCAATAAGCTGAAAGGGAAGTGGACCCTGGACCGCATTAAGGTTCGCGAATTCAAGCCCGACGGCAGTCAGACCATACGCATTATACCTACGATGGATACCGCGTTGGTGTTTAACCCCAAAGATTTTTTCTTCAGACCTGAAGATGTTCAGTCGCTGGATATGCGAGAGTTACGCAATTTCATTTCAGCAGAGCGCACACGGGGAGCAGAAGGCATCGCCTTTTTCGAAACGGAGCTGTATCGCCGTTACGCCACGCCCTTTTCAACGTTTATTCTGGCTTTTATCGGGGTTTGTGTGGCCGGAAGGCGCGTACGCGGCGGATTAGGGCTGCATCTGGCCATTGGCATCTTTGTGCTGATTTTTTACCTATTCCTCAGCAAATACTTCATTTCCATGGGCGCCACCAACCTGATGCACCCATTGTTGGCCGTTTGGATGCCCAACCTGGTGTTCCTGCTCATCGGACTGGTGTTTTACCGCTTCGCGCAGAAGTAACATCCCTGTCATCAGGAGTTTGAAACCCTTGTCATCCCGAGCTTGTCGAGGGACATCCCCTTGGTTAATAATCGAGGTATTTCCCGGTCATTGAGTCCAGTACCGGGAGCAAGGCCTCGCGGTAGCCAGCCGCAGCAACGCGCAGTCGTATCGAAATGAGGGACACCACGCTCAAAAGGTATAATGCAAGCTGATTAATTAGCATATTCAAATCGGGTTCAGTTATATCCCATTTTTGATTTCATTTTTTCAATGTTCGTCCCTGATATGGTTTTTGGCCCCATTGCTCACACCCTCTTGAAGCAGATTTACGATGGCGCCGCGCCCCTCTCAAGAACTCTCGTTTGCTGCTCTTCAACAGTCAACTTAAAATGCCTGTTCAGATTTCTGACAGGGGTTTCAATAAATCGGTACAGGACTTCACTGCCCAGTATGGTCGCAATCAGATAGATTGAAAATTCCAAGAATACAGGTAAATCGAGCGCCCGTACAGGCAGTAATACACCCGGTACGAAGTTGTGTATCAAATAAATCCCATAACTTAATTTACCCAGATGAACCGGCAATTTATGAGACAGTATTGCACCCGGGCGTCCCCGAATACCCATGACCAGGAATCCGATTACTGAGGCAAAAACAAGCCCTTGCAGGAATCTTTGAAACACCCAGTTGAAGGTGACCAGGTCAGGCCTGAAGTACCAAACCGCATACAAGGCTGCGTACAGGAACAACGCCAAGAAGCGGATTTGATGATTGTTAAATACATATTGAAATAAGTCACTTTTGTATTCATACAGGAAAGCCAATGCGCCCCCGATAACGAATAAGTCAATGCATGAAAAGGTATGCGCATATACCACGAAGAAATTAGGATTGTTTACCAGCGAGGTGTATCTGAAGTAAACGGAAAGGCTGCATAAAACCAGGAAGAGGTAGGGTAACAAAGACCTTCCTGCCAGCAATATCAAAAAGGGCCAGGCTAAATAAAAATGTTCTTCCACAGATAGGGACCAGAAATGCGAGAAGGTGCTGGTCCAGTGTTGTACTTTGATGAAGTAGAAATTCGATGCATAGCCGAAATTCCAAACAGCGGCAGTCCTTATTTCTCCGCTGTTTATGCTTGTGGCCAGAATGAGTATGAAATAATATAATGGGAAAATCCTTAGAACACGTCTTATATAAAAAACAAAGATGGCTTTGCTAAAAGTCGTTTGCCGGGCCTCTATGAATTTCTTGTATTGGTATAGCTGAAGGGAAATCAGAAAGCCACTGATGACAAAGAAAATCTCAACTCCAATGGCGCCCAACCTTAATTTCTCTACGATTGGAAATCCACTTAGCCAGTGCGAAAAAAGTACGAGCAGCACTGCAAAAAACCGAAGGCTGTCAAGTTGTTTGAAGTACATGAAGTAGTTTCAGCTATGTAAAAAAGAAGTGGTGGTCCCGGAAGGAATATAAGTTCTAAGGAAAGTAATGCTGTTCTTAAAGCGTAAAAGTAACGTTGAGTCTGAGGTTACAACGACACTATCGTCAAATCCTGAACCACAGGGAATCCAAATTACAGTAATTCCCTCCTCAATAAATATTAAACACCCTGGTAATATTAAACCCGGGGCGGATATCACCGCGGAACATATTCCCGCTGGTTTCAGTCAGGAAACTTTTATCGGTCATACCCACACTGTTGGTTACATGGATTTGAAACACGTGTCCTCCGGTTTCTATGTCCAGCCCGATGGAAAGGGGATTGCTGTTCCCGGGGGGTAATTGCGAAGACGGGAAATACACGTATTCCGCATTGATGCTGGTGCGTGGTGTTAATTTTTGCCGGAAGCCCACGCCGAGTCCCGTGAGGGTGGTAGCACCACCTTCAAAGCTTCGTCCGTGCTGCACCCAGGTAGGCATGATTTGCAGGCTGAAGGCATCGGAAAACTTGCGGCCCAGGATGATTTGGCCCACATAGGAAATGCGTTCCTGCGGACTCACGGTCAGTCCGGGGAACTGGTCGCCACGGCGGGCCGCCGACACAAATACGAGGGCACTGATGGGCTTTTTGTTGTCGGTAGTCTGTGCCATGAACTTCCACTTAGCGTAGGCGTCGATGGTCTTTCCCACGGAACTGCGTCCGAAGCCAATCATGGTGCCGTGGCCGGTACCGACTTCCGCGCCGATGCGAACCGTGGCAGCATCCAGCCCCCAGAAATTATAGGCTCCGGAGTTGAAGGTGCCAAAACGGTGCTGTATCTTAATATCCATGGTTCCGGCATCCGTAATTTCCAGGCTTTGGCAGTTGATGATGCGTGTGGACTTAAAGCTGGCGCTGACCGGAACCCCGGGGGCGGGACCTTCGGCAGAATCCAGCAGGCTAAGCAGGTCGTCCTGAGCACTTAAAGACAGTGTACAAAAGAAAAAGGCAAGTGCTGCTGCACCTGCCTTTTTTATCATTGCCTTGATTCGGTTCATGGTTTAGGATTCAGTGTGCAATCTACTGAAACCTTGATGGCTTTGGCAATCTTCTCCTTTACGGCATCGGGAATTTTTATCTGATAATCCTCAGGATTCACGTTGAAATTGCTCTTCACAATGATCTGGGTGCCCTTCACTTCAATAGTTCCTTCAGCAGCCAGGTCCTTTGTTACACCGTGCATGGTCATTTTGCCGTTCACCTTAGCCTTATAGGTACCTGCTGTCCCAAACTTTATTTCTGAAAGGTTGCTGATGGTGCCTTTATAGGAAGCTTTGGGGAACTTGGTGCTCTCCATATAGTTTTCGTTGAAATGCTCCTGCAACTTGGCCTTGTCGAACTGGAAGGCGTTGATGGCGATGGCGAATTCGATTCCGCCGGTGGTGGTATTCAGCACGGAAGCAACCTGATTATTGTCGCCTTTGATGTCTTCCAGCGGGGTGCTGCTCAGGAAGCTCACTTGTCCGTTGCGGGTGAAGTAGATATTGCCCGCAGGAGCTAATGCCATGAGTAAGGCCGCTCCGATGCCGAGGGTTGCGATGTTGAAGAAGGATTTTTTCATACACAAGAGGAACGGCAAAAAGTTTGCCAATATTGAGTGTACCTGGGTGAGCGCAGTCGAACCCAGCGGGACGACTACCTCACCAGATCACAACGCGACAGTAAAGCATCCATCACATAGCCCGAGCACTGCCCTTTAACCTTGATGCTGTCGTTTACTTTGAGGTGTTTGATTTTAGATTCTACTTCTTTATCAAAACGACAATTCACCCCGGCCATAGGATTATCCGTTCCCAAAAGAATATTCGTGCCGGTGCTGTCAGGGCTGATGGATTCTATGGTTCCGGAAACTTCGATAATCTGGTTGAGGAATTTCTTGTTGGCGCTGTCTTCATTTTGTTCAAATTCCGACAACAATTGAGAAGTCGTCATGCTGAAGGCGGCCTTTCCATGCATCACGCGTTCGGCTTTCTTGAAATACAGGTAGGCTCCGTATCCGGCTCCGGCCAGGAAGAGCAGCCCGAGGCCAATCAATAGTTTTCGTTTCACGGGTTCTTTATTAAGTCTGCTAAATTCTGAAATTTGTCCGGATTATGAAGGAATTATGCTCAAGTTCTGTAATGCGCCGCCGTATCAAGGCGGTCGGTTCATTACTTTACCTGTTGCTGATTGCGGCAGTGGCATCTAGGGCTCAGGCCACGCTGTACAAAGTAAACGGCGTTTATGGTGGTGGTAACAGTCTGGTTGTTCAGGCGGATACCATTGCTTTTGTAGGAAGATATGCTGAGGCAAAGAAATTATATCCGCAAGCCCCCATCGAGCAACGTAAAAAAACCTGGATCTATCCCGGGTTTATGGACGCCCATGCGCATTTCTATTATTATGGTCTTGGTTTGACGGAATGTGACCTGCGGGGAACGGAGAGCTTCCGTGAGGTATGCGACAGGGTGGCCATTTATGCACGACTGAATCCCGAGGGCTGGATTATTGGCCGCGGCTGGGATCAGAACGACTGGAACATCAAGGAGTTTCCAGACCGCTACTTGCTGGATTCGATGTTCCCGGAGCGGCCGGTGGTGCTGAAACGCGTGGATGGACACGCCATCCTGATTAACGATGCCGCCCGACGAGCCACTGCCTTTAACCCGGAACTGGCTGTGAACGGTGGAGAAATCATAAAAAAGGATGGCCGTTATACCGGGGTGCTGATAGACCAGGCCGGTGCTGCGGTTTCTGAGGATATGCCGGCACCTTCCCGGGCGCGCCAGATTCTTGCCTTGGAATTAGCTGCATCCAACTGCCTGTATCAAGGTGTTACGGCGGTTTCAGATGCGGGACTGCCTTATGACATCATCTACCTCATTGATTCTTTACAAACTGCCGGCCGTTTGCCCATCCGAATAGATGCGATGATGGCTCCTGAAGAAGCGAATTTCAGACAATTTCGAATGGGCGGTTTTTCAAGCCCCTGGCTGGCTGCCGGCTCCATGAAATACTATCTGGATGGCGCGCTGGGCTCCCGCGGTGCCTGCCTGAAGGAAGATTACTGCGACCGCAAGGGCCACCGGGGATTGTTGCTTATTCGTCCGGATTCTTTTGAAACTGCCTGCCAACGCGCAGCGGAACTTGGTATTCGAATTTGCGTGCATGCGATTGGTGATTCAGCCAACAAGTTGGCGCTGTACAACATGACAAAGTACATGCCTCAGGGGGGGCGTTGGCGGGTAGAGCATGCGCAGGTGGTGGATCCGCATGATATTGTCCTGTTCCGGAATACGGGCATCATTCCGTCCGTGCAACCCACACATGCCACCAGCGACGCACCCTGGGCCGAATCGCGTCTGTGCAATCACCGGATGAGCGGTGCCTACGCCTATAAAACCTTGCTGAATACAGCCGGAACCATAGCGTTAGGCACAGATTTTCCGGTGGAACAGGTGAATCCTTTTGCCACCTACCTTGCCGCGGTGTACCGAAACAGCGCCGACGGCAGCGTAAAGCACTTCCGCAGCGAAGAAGCCCTAAGCCCGGAAACCTGTATCAAGGGTATGACAGAGTGGGCCTGGAAGGCTTCCGATTTAAAAGCACGCGGAGGTAAGATTGCACCGGGTTATCAGGCGGATTTGATTTTCCTGAATCGGGACCTGATTCGCCTGAAAGAAAATGAGGTATTGCACACTCAGGTGCTGGATGCCATGACCGCAGGAGTCATCAGGACAATACACGTTGAAGAAATCAAAGCTCCAGCAGGGAAGAGCCGCTGATGCCAATCAGCCTTTCCTGATCTTGTTCTTTTTTACAACGTGCCAAGCCGGTAAGGGCGCCAAAGGCCGGCAGGATTAGCTGTGTTCCTTTCAGATAAAAGCAAGGCAACACAATCCGGTCCCTTGATTTACTACTCAACGAAATTCCGGGATGAATATGTCCGCAAACATGAGGGGCTGTCTGATTTCCGGCATGTTCCGGCGGATGATGAAACAGGATGAGACCCTGAAGTGAATTTCCTTCTTCAATACACTCGATATGCGCGGCTTCATAGTGCGACCGGTGCAGGATGTCGTGGTTTCCCATCACCAGTTGCCAACGCACGTTCGGGTAGGATTGAAAAAACAGGGCGGCTTCTTCCCAGGCTTTATTATAACTGCTGTGGAACAGGTCGCCCAGGAAAATCACCCTTTCAGGTTGAAACACATCCAGCGCACGCTGTAGATTTTCGTAGTCGCGTATATGAGCCTGTTGAGGGAGAGGAAGCGCATTTTTACGGAAGTGCGCTGCTTTGCCTAAATGCAGGTCGGCGAGCAGAAGGGTGTTTGCTTGAGGCATAAAAACGCATTTCATGGCGGAGAGCAGCAATTCAATTCCTCCCAGCTTCAGCTCCATGGTCTGCGCGTGCATGGGCGCAAAATTGCACTCACTTCCTTATAAATTCGCATCGTGCAGCCTGAACAGTTTCACATTCCGCAACGAGCCATAGAGTTTGGTATCCTGATGGCCACCGTACTGATGGTATTGATTTCCCGCAGAGCAATTCTGCATCTGTACTATCGCCGGAAAGGCAATAAAAACCGGGATAATTTCGTGGTGACGATCAATCAGCTTAGTCTGATTGTCGGCGGGCTGCTCTTGTTCTTTGGGGTATTGAAGCTCATGCACATCAGCATCAGGGAGTTCTTTACTTCACTGACCATATTTGCGGCAGCTCTGGCGCTGATATTCAAGGATTACGTGAGCAATGCCCTCAACGGAATGATTCTGATGTTCAGCGATACATACAGCATTGGCGACCGGGTGCGGATCGGGCAGCATAAGGGTAAGATTGAGAATATTAACCTGCTCAACCTGCAGTTGTTGGACGATGATGACGACCTGGTGATTATTCCGAATAACATCGTTCTACAGATGACCACGGTGAATTACAGTAAAAATCCCGGTCGCTTTGTGAGTCTGGAATTTGAGTTACACCATACACAGATGATTCCACTGGACCAACTGGAACGTGAATTGACCTCCGCTATCAGTCATGAAGGGGCAATCATCAAGACGGGTACAACCCAGCTACGAGCGGAAGAATTCACCAAAGGGAATATGCTGTTGCGCTTCAGATTTGAGATGCTTCGCTACGATAAGGCCGCAGAGCGAAGAATCAAGCAGCAGCTTTGGTTGAAAATCAGCGAATGCACGGCTCCGAGATTTTCAGAAAAAAACACTTGACAACCTTCGGGTGAAGGCAATAATTTTGACCACCTAATTAGCCGGAGCGCTACATGTCGAAACAGGAGAAGAAAAGGATGGTGATTGACTACAAGAATCTCACGGATGAGATGCTTGCGCTATTGGATGAGCAGTATCCCACCGGATTCAATGGTCATTACACCAAGTTCCCTAATTCCAAAGGAGAAATCATTTCTGCCGTTCGTCTGGAAACGGATGACACCATATACCTGGTGAAAATCAGTGCCCAGATGAAGCAGATTCTCACCGAAGCTGAGATGGATGAAATGATTAAGCCTGACGAGAAGGAACTGGAGGAGGAAGAAGGCAGCGACGAAGAGGAATCCGAAGACGGTTCCAGAAATGCTGATTCCGAAGAAGACTAATCGGTAAAACCCTTCGCGTTTGATTTTGTTACTTGGGGGTGGAATACGCCCTGACCAGGGACATATCTGTGGCCGTTCGGGTCATTTATCGCGACTTAGAGAGTACTCCTTTCGCCGACCAATACATCTGGGCTTACGAGGTTACAATTCAGAATCGCAGCTCCGAAACCGTGCAATTGCTCAGCCGCAAATGGGAAATCCGCGAGTGGAACGGGCATAAGCGTATTGTTATTGGCGATGGAGTAGTAGGGAAGCAGCCGTTACTTTCTCCCGGTGAAAGCTATCAATATGTGTCAGGCTGCAAGCTGGCATCGGCTTACGGGCTGATGGGCGGCTATTACATTTTCGAAAGCAAAGAGCAATCCACCTGTTTTGAGGTGAAGATTCCCGACTTCCGCCTGGAAGTTCCTTTCCTGCTAAACTGATTCCCGCCGGAAATCAGGTTTTCCCTTTGATGGCCACCATATCAGCGTTGTAAAAGCTGTATGCGTAGTCGTAGCAGTAATACACTTTCTGATCTTCTACACGATTTTCAACCTTGGTATGGTACCCAAAGTCGAAGCCGCTGGCCTGCAGTTCCTCTCGTTCTATTTGTGTTTCACCCCGACGGTAGTGGTCTTCGAGGATTCTTCGGTTTCGGCGCAGGATGTTGTTTACGTTCCGAACGTAATTGTTTGCGTCAGAATTGAGTTTGTTGTGAAATTGGTTCCTACAGCCATCGTCGCAGAACAACTTGTCGGAACGACCGTGAAAGGCACGGCCACATTCTTTGCAAATGCGTTTGAATACAGGTTCCATAAAAAGTAAATCATAAAAAAGTAAAAGATGAACATTAGCGTTTCACAATAATAACAAAGCCCTTCGGAAATCCAAAGGGCCTTGTTGTATTGGTGTTGTTTCAATTATTGGCCACCGGTTCCGATGTTTCCGGGCTGGGGTTGTGCCGAGCGGTTATCGGTTGGGCTATTGCCGGCCGGCCTGCCCGTAGTTCCTGTTTTTCCGGAAGTTGTAGCTGGTCCGGAGCCTGAAGAAGCGGCGGGACTGCCCATGGCCGGACGGCTTTGGGTGGAACCCGAAGCCTGAGTGGTTCCGCCGGCTCCGGGGCGGCCTGTGGTGATGCCGGTATTGCTGCCAGAACCACTGCGGCTGTTGTTTCCGGCGGCGGCTTCCTGACCTACGCGGCGCAGGAACTCGGCTGCCTGGCCCACACGTTGTTCCACGGAATTCTGTGAACGCATCATGCCTTGACCGCCTCCGCCGTTCTGGTTGTTGTTATTGTTGTTGTTCTTGCAGGCCTCAAGTTCCGCCTCCAATTGGGCAATTCGCTCTTTCAGGGCAGTCACCTGGGCCTCCAGCGCGCGTGCATTGTCGCGGTTTTTATTGTTCTGAAGCCGTAGGGTTTCGTATTCCTGTTTCAGCAGATTCAATTGTTCCTGAGCGTTGTTGTTCTCCGCGGCCTGTACCTTAGCCTCCAACTCGCTGTTGGCCTGTTTCAGTTGCGCATTTTCGTTTTGAAGCTGCGAGATTTTTGCAGAAAGCTCGGAGTTGGATTTCTTCAGTTGCGAAATCTCCGCCTGCAGTTTGGCCGCAGCATCGCCGTCGCAGTTTTTCAGTTTCGCTTCCAGATCGGTTATCTGAGCCTTGAGTTTGCTGTTTTCTGACAGGGCAAACTGGTATTCCGCTTTCACCGCCTTGAGCTGGTTCTCCAACTCGGCATTTTTTTGTTTCAGTGCCGCCAGTTCATCGCTGCAGTCTTTGGTTTCGGCAACCTTCTGCTCCAGTTCGGTAACTTTAGCTTTCAAGGTACTGTTCTCCGATTTCAGCTTGTTGATTTCGGCAGTGAGCGTTGAAGAGGCATCGGTGGATTTGCACTTTTGCAATTCCGCCTCCAATGCGGCAATCTTATTCACTTGGTCGGCATTGTCCTTCTTCAGCTTGTTGATTTCGGCAGTGAGCGTTGAAGAGGCATCGGTGGATTTGCACTTTTG
>JAGWYC010000393.1 GCA_018969565.1 Bacteroidota bacterium
GTCATCAACTATCCCGCCCGGAAAATCGGCAACACCACGATTGACCGCCTGATTCTGTTGGCGTCAGAACAAGGTTGTTCTCTGTGGGATATCGTAAACACGGCCCGAAAACATCCTGTGCTGGGAAGTTCCACACTTGCACTGGAGAACTTCGCCATCATGATGCGCAGCTTCCAGGCCATGCTTTCCACCCACAACGCTTATAACCTGGCATTGCATGTGGCCAAGCAGACCGGCTTGCTGAAAACGCTGTCTGAAGATAAAACGGTGGAGGGGATTTCCCGCTATGAAAACGTGGTGGAACTGCTTAGCGGTATTCAGGAATTTGTGGAAGACGACACCAGCGAATCAGAAAAAGGACTCGCCGAATTCCTGCAGGAAGTGGCTTTGTTCACCGATGAACGCAAGGATGACGACCCCAACCGCGATACCATCACACTCATGACCATCCACGCCAGCAAAGGCCTGGAATTCCCGAATGTGTATGTGGTGGGCATGGAGGAGAATCTGTTTCCTTCTCAGATGGCGCTCAACGATCGTCAGGATCTGGAAGAAGAACGCCGCCTGTTCTACGTGGCCGTTACCCGTGCCGAGCGGAAACTCACCCTGAGCTTTGCCACCACACGCCTGCGCTTCGGTCAGATTTTGCCTTGTGAACCCAGCCGGTTTATTGAAGAAATTGATGCGTCTTATCTGGATATGGATAAGTCAGGATTGAAGAAGCAGGCACCCTTGCCTCCTCGCCAGGAGCAGTCTTTTTCGCCGTTTAACGTGAAGAAAACTACCGGCAGCCCTGCACAGAGTTTAGCCACACCACCGGTGGATCCCAACTTCCGGGAAGGTGACATCAGCGGGCTACAGCCGGGTATGAGGGTACAACACCAGCGTTTCGGCTTTGGCGATGTTTTGCGTGTTGAAGGAGACCTGGATCAACGTAAAGCCATCATACTTTTTGAGCAGTTTGGTGAGAAAACGCTCATGATGAAATTCGCCAAGATGCGAATCGTGGAACCCTGATTATTTCCCCTCCCAGAAGGCAATCAGATCATTTTTCCAGGGGCCGGGCGCAGTATTGATATGCGCATCGAGGTCTGCCAACATGGTGTATAAACCAAAATAGGTACGGTTCACATATAGGGCATGACGACTGCCCCTGGGCTCGGTGGGGCGGCGTATTTCGTCCATCTGATAGAGTTTGTCCGCCATAGCATATATTTCATCAATATAGGCATTGGTGAAATGAAATCGCGGGACAGAAAAAGGCCGCGCAAGCAGGTCCGTCATATCCAGGAATGCACGCGTAAGTTCATCGCGCAGTTTAGGGCTGTCGCCGGGAAACAGTATTTCCAGGAATTCCAGGAGCCCGGGCATCAGCGCTTCGCGAGACCGTATTTCATGCAGCAGCAGCGGGAAATAGTGGTAGTAAAAATCTTCCGGCACTTCCTTTACACAGCCAAAGTCAATCACGCCGGTGGTTCCGTCGTGGCCGAACAAGAAATTGCCGGGGTGTGGGTCGGCATGGATCGCACGCAACTGGTGCAACTGCACGTTGTAAAAGTCCCACAGGCTTTGCGCAATACGCTGCTTCGCGGTTGCTTCCGGGCCCGAGGCCAGGAATTCTTTCAGATGCTGCCCTTCCAGCCAGT
>JAGWYC010000051.1 GCA_018969565.1 Bacteroidota bacterium
CATTGAAGTTGAAGTAGTCGGCATATTTATCGGCGCCTTCCTTATCTTTCTTTCCACGGGTCACCTTGCAGCTCAACACAGCCTGATTGCGAAATAGTCCGCGGAGGCGACTGCGCAGCGCTGCGTCTTCACTAATCCATTCAGCGATGATATCACGCGCTCCGGCCAGAGCGTCGTTCTTGTGTTGAATCTGTTCATTAAGAAAATTCGTGGCCTGAGCAGGTGCATGCTGGTTTTTTTGTTCGTAGATCAGCTTAGCCAAGGGTTCCAGACCTTTTTCGCGGGCGGCATCGGCACGTGAGCGCTTGCGTGGTTTAAAAGGAAGGTAAAGGTCTTCCAGGGTAGGCAAATCGGTGGCTTCGCGGATAGCCTTCTCCAGTTCAGGGCTGAGTTTTCCTAGTGTTTTGGCCTGTTCCAGGATGAAAACCCGTCGTTTTTCAAGGGTTTCGAGTTCTTCGGCTGCATCGAACAATTGTCGCAACTGAACTTCATCCATATTTCCGGTGGCTTCTTTGCGGTAGCGGGCAATGAAGGGCAGGGTAGCGCCTTCTTCACGCAACTTCAGGGCCTGCTGAATCTGGCGTTCGCGCAGGTTCAATGAGGTGCTGAGTTGTTTCAGCAGATGCGCAGCAAGTTCCATGGGATGTTATTCCTGTTCTTTTTGGGTAAAGCCGATTTGTTCCTGAATCAGGTATAGTGGGCGTTGCTTGATTTCGCTGTAAATGCGTCCGATGTATTCACCGATGATGCCCAGCACCACCAGGGTGATTCCTCCGATAAACAGGATGGCAATCATCAGCAAGGTCCAGCCTGCCACGGTTTCATTCGTAAACAGCTTGGCATAGAGGGCATAAAGGATTCCTGCGAAAGCCAGAAAGGAAGTGATGAATCCCAGGATGGAAGCCAGGCGCAGCGGAACATTGCTGAATCCCATGATGGCATCAAATGCAAGACGCATCATTTTCCGGAAGGGATACTTAGTTGTTCCTGCAAACCGGGCTTCACGGTCGTATTCCAGTGCGGTTTGTTTAAAACCCACCCAGGCAACCATGCCACGTACGAAGCGATGACGTTCGCGGAGTTTCAGGAAGGCGTCAAGCGCCTTGCGGTTCATCAGTCGGAAATCGCCGGTATCCAGCGGAATGTCCACATCGGCAAGCCGATTGATGAAGCGGTAAAAGAGTCTTGCGGTAAACAGCTTGAAAAACGTTTCGCCTTCGCGATCGCGGCGCTTCCCATACACTACATCGGAGCCCTGTTCCCAAGCGCTTACCATGTCGGCAATCAGGTGAGGCGGATCCTGCAGGTCGGCATCAATTACCACTGCGGCATCGCCGGAGCAATAATCCAGCCCGGCGGTAATGGCAATCTGATGTCCGAAATTGCGGCTGAACGACAAGAGTTTTACCCGGCTGTCGGCAGAGGCAATCTGCCGTAACATTGGAAGGGTCCGGTCGCGGCTGCCATCATTAACATATATCAGTTCGTAGCGATAATCCCGCAATGCGTTCAGCACCTGGCTGAGCCGCTCGTGGGTAGCATGAAGAACTTCTTCTTCATTATAACAGGGAACGATGACGGAAATAAGTTTCATCCGGCCTGCAATTTAACATGGCAACACCGAACCTGTGGCTTATTTGCGGGTCTTAAGTTTTTCGTTGTGCAGGGCTGCAATTTTACTGCCCAGCAATTTTCCTGCCTCATTGCCACTGCGAAAATGGATGCCTCCATACAATCGGCTCATGGCGGCCTCGTCTGCGGCAGCAATAAAATGCTCAAAGGTTCTGGCCTGCAAGCCAAATTGCATTACGGTGCTGTCGGTGAATGAATAGGTTCCAAACAATCCGGTGAGGATGCGGGAACTAGCAGCGGATGCAGTGGCATGGCCGCTGGGGTATTCCGGGAAGGCCGGAGTTTGAATCAGTGGTGACCAATTGGGCTCCAGATAGCGACGGATGGCGGTTTCCGGACGGATATACTCCCAGCGGTATTTCTCTTCCCAGCAGGCTACCAAAGCGTCGAAAATACCCATGGAAACCCTGGTGAAGGCTTCCGAAGTCTGCATCAAATCGGTGCCTTTCTTTTGGGTGGCATAACGAGTAATACCCATCCAGTGGCCGGGAGGCGACAACTTGAATGTATTGATGGTGGCGTGACCGAAATGGTGTGTCATATTGGGATTATCATCCCAGTACCAGGCAATATCGGATTGTTCTTTGGTGAGGGCTTTGTTGATGTCAAGCACTTCTTTGGTAGCCTTCATGAATTCACTTCCCGGCAGGGAATCGAAATGTACCGGCTCAGGCAGAACATAATATGAAGCACTCGGCAGGGCAAGAGTTCGGTGTGTCCCCCAGTTAGGTTCAATAGCCCTCGCAAAATCGGGCGTGGTAGGCTGCCACTTGCCCATTTGATTCTTAGGGGTGTATTGAGGCGCGTTTCTGGTCCTTGGGAAGCCGTCTTTTTTCGCCCAGGCAAGAATGGCATCGGCCACGGCTTCACCATAAGCACGTGAGCGTTCAAAGGCGTTGGCGCTCATTTGCTTCTTTAATTCAACAAAGCGCTTCTGTCGAAAGGTATCCAGATAACGGCTATATACCAGGGCGCTGCCGGTTTTTTCAAACGCGGCAATCAACACTACATCCAAATTATAAGATTTGCCTGTATCCGGTGATTCAATGGCAGGGAAATCATTCAACTGACCCTTTAATGATCTGTAAGCGGGAAAAAATGGCACCAGGGCTTCGTATGCGGCTATGTGCGGATACACATAGTTTCGGCTGGCCTGAAGGGGAGGGAAATGGTCAAAGATGATGCATTCATCCAGCGCCAACTGGCAGGAATAAAGTACATCTTTATCAATGAGTCTTGGGGCTTTTTCTTCGGAAGAGCAAGCGCTCAGGAACATCAATGCCATGCCGGTAAAGGGCAGCAGGCTGCTACGAAAAAGGGATTTCATGAGTGATGCAATAATAAAAAAAGCCATCCCTGCATGGGGACGGCCTTTGAAATTTTCTGTTATGATTTAACTCAGCCTTGCTGGTCTTCCAGTACAATCCCGGAAGTGCCTTTGTGCGGAGATTTTACCAAGATTACGTGCTTCAGGCGCTTAATGGTTTTTGCCTCGTTGATGGCCTTCACCCTGTTCCTGGCTTCTTTCCTTTTCAATCGTGTAACGCCCATAGTTTTTTAAATAGGCTGCAAAAATAAGCGCATCATGATATTTAAGCAAGTGAAGCGCAGAATTTGCTTGGGATCCTCTTCATTCAGGGTTGAACCACTCGTTTTTCGCCTTTTGCCGTGCTGAAAGTAATAGACTTTACATTGTTACCTCTTGGCACAAAGCGTGTTCCATTGCTCAGGTAACCGGAGCCCCAGTAATATTCTGCCTTCATGATTTTGCCGTTTTTCAACTGAATCTGGGCGCTGGATTCTTTAGGTGTGGCGGCATAAACCGATTGCTTCCCGGTTAATTTGAAACTTTTCAGGGCGCCATTATTTTGAGCTGCGAGCCAGTGAATATCGCCCTGAACCTGGATGGCCGCTAAGGATTTCCCGTCACCGGGAACATAGAAACCGCATACTGCTCCCGATACGGCTTTGAAATGCCCGCTGCCATCATTCATAAGCAAGAGGCCGTTCAGCGCGTCATCGTAGCCGAATTCAACCCGGGTGTTATAATTGTTACCGATGCACAAAATGTCCGTGTATCCATCATGGTTGGCATCGCAAGGCGCAAGGCCGTAAACAGGGCCTGCCTGGGCAGCCCAGGGCAAGGCTTCCACAGAAAAACCATTTCCGTTATTGCGCAACAAGACACTGCGGAAATCCGTCGCGTGATAGTTGTTCTTCAGTTTATCAGCCTCCAGTAATTCCTGTACACTTTTTCCGGCAAAATCTCCATAGCGCAGGAATTTCCTGCGTATCAGGCCGGGCGTTTGCAGTGCCAGTTCGTCGTAAGAGTTGATAGGGTATTCACGGCCATTAACAGAATAGGTGAGCAGCAAGTCCATGCCGCCGTTGTTGTCAAAATCGTTCCAATAAATACCCAAAGGATTTTCCGGGGTAGCCCGGTAATGAGCATTCATGCCTTTATTTCCGGCGATATAATCCATGTCACCATCGGCATCGACATCAACCGGGAGCAAGCTGTTGTACCAGCCCACGTGATTCATCATGCCGAAGGCTTCTGTTCGGTCGGTGAATACGCCACCGGTATTTTCAAGAAAAGCAGGTGCCATCCACTCACCGGTTAGCACCAGGTCAGGCTTGTTGTCGTTGTTGAAGTCAGACCAAATGGCCGCACAAACCAATCCGGGTTTCTGTAGTCCGGGAAAAACCTGCGCTGTTACATCGCTGAATTTTCCGGCATCATTGCGCAGTATGTATGAACGGCTTTCCGCAGTCGGGTAATATCCGGGGGTCAGCCTTCCACCCACAAATAAGTCCAGATCGCCATCCAAGTCATAATCAGCGGCCGCAATGCAGCTTCCGCTGGAATTGCAGTTTGGAATCCGGTCATTGGCAGCAATGAAGTTCCCTTTGCCGTCATTCATGTAAAACTGATGAGCGTATGCATCGGAGGGCCATGCGTATTCGCTGCCGCCTGCAACCACATATAAATCGGCATCGCCATCGTTGTCGGCATCAAACAACAGGCAGCCCATTACATCACAACGCAGGCCGGACCAGGGGGCTTTGGCAGACAGAGTGAAGTTGCCATCCGGTTTTTGCAGAAATAATTTTGGGCCTCCTTTGTTTCTTCCATTACCGATGAACACGTCTTCAAGTCCGTCGCCGTTTACATCAGCAACCGACATACCCGGGCCAAGCTGGCTATGACGGTGTGGAAGCAGGTATTCCCGTCGGAAATCCTGTACATCTTCTTCCTGATGTGTGAAATTTGGACCCGAGGCCTGTTCAAACAACACTTCCTGATCAGGTGCAGCCCATTGATAAGTTCCGGAGGCTTGATCTGAACTAAGCTCCAGCAACTGATTGGCTTTCACATCACGCAAAGTTTGGAAGGCGCCGCCCGGCCAGATTACCGTGAGTTCTTTTATTTTATCATTTTTTCCAAGACCTATATGGGCCGTAGGACTTACGGAACCCTGATAACCTTTGCTGATGTTGATTTCTGAATAGATACTTCCGCTGTCGGTAAGGGCCAGGATTTTTGCACCCAGACCTTGGCTGTTGTATCCGTTTTTTCCCTTCAGCCTGATTTTTAGCCAGTTTCCTTCATTGGAAATATTCTGGTAGATGAATGCAGTATCCTGAATATTATTTACCACCAGTTCCAGCTTACCGTCATTGTTCAGGTCGCACCAGGTGGATCCGGCAGAGAATGAAGGGTGATTGGTACCCCAGTTTTCGGTCATCAGGTCAAAGCTTCCATCGGATTTGTTCCGGAACATGAAATTGCTCAGTCGTTCGTAGGGGAGTTGTTCGGCGATTTCCCGGAAGTTGGGAAGGCGGTTTTCTTTTTGCTGCAAACGACCCATATAGATGATGAAATCCAGGTTGTTTACGTCGCGCAGGTAGCCGTTGGTCACGTAAAGGTCTTTCCAGCCATCGTTGTTGAAGTCCGCAAACAGGGGGCTCCAACTCCAGTCGCTGCGGGCTGTTCCGCTCAGGTAACCCAAGTCGCTGAACATCTTACCGTTGATATTGGTCTGCAGGGCGTTGTGCATAAACTGGGGGCCATAGCCATGTTGCTGTGCCACCATGAAATTATCCAGCCCGGGAGGGCCCTGAAGCAAGCCGTAACGGCGCGGATCGGAAGGAAGCATGTCGCAGGTGAACAGGTCCAGCCAACCGTCGTTATTGTAATCTGCGGCATCGCTGCCCATGGAAAAGAGGCTGGTGTGTTTGAAGTAATCTTTGAGACATTCTTTAAAACGTCCGCCCCCCAGATTAATGTAGAAATAATCCGGAATGAAATAATCATTGCACACATAAAGATCAGTCAGCCCGTCGCGATTAAAATCGCCGGGTGTGGCGCTCAGGCCATAGCCCATGGCGTCCATGCCGGCAGCAACGCTGATGTTCACGAAACTGTTGCCCTTGTTTTCGTACATGCGCTGGCTGTTGAAAGGGTCTTTCATCATGTTACGGCTGAAATTCACATCCAGACTTTTAAAGAAGGGCAGGGCGTGATTTGCCACATAACAATCCAGGTCGCCGTCGTTGTCCATGTCGAAAAAAGCAGCCTGTGTGGAGTATCCATCGTCGGCAAGGCCCCAGGAGGCGGCCATTTCCTTGAAAGTACCATTTCCCTGGTTGATGTAGAGGAGATTCCTGCGCATTGCCGGGTTGGGGTCCGGGCCGCTGCGGCATACATATACATCATTCCAGCCATCGTTATTTAGATCTACAATACTGACACCGGTACACCATCCGGAGGGCCTGATGCCCGTTTTAACACCAGCTTCTTCAAAGCGCATGTTCCCTTTGTTCAGATAAACTTTGGAAGGGGCGTTGTTTCCGGTGAACACCAGGTCTTCCAGGCCATCGTTATTCAGGTCACCGGCAGCCACCCCGCCTCCGTTGTACGCGTAGTTATACACCAGTTGGTTTACCGTATCATTCTCGGTGAGCAGGTTCACAAAATCCACCCCGGTTTCACTTCCGTGCAACAATTTAAACACAGGTGCGGTGGTGGCATTGTCTTGTTTTTTACCGCCACAGGCAGCCATCAGTAATGACAAAACCAGAAGTCGGAAACAGTGCTTTGCGCTCATACTGCAATTTTAAACCAAGAGCGGCCAACTCGCATGAATTTGATGATTCAGATGACGAAGATTTCCCTATCCTTGTTCAGGCATCATTTTTGAAACAGGCAAACAACATGTTCCAACGAAACAATTTTATCGGTCTCTTGCTGTTCCTGACATCGGGAAGCACGGTATTAGCCCAGGTAAATGCCCAAAACAGCATTCGAAATATCGGCAACCGCAGGGAATTATTTACCGATTACTGGCTCATAGACAGCATGAAAAATACGGTACTGGTGATGCATGAACCGGTTGACCGGGGTGTAGCAGTGCCTTTTAACAATCCGGCATGGGAAGCAGTGCAATGCACTTATGCCACGGTCCTGCAGGATGATACCGTTTTTCGTCTGTACTACAGGGCAGGAATTAAAGGCACTGATGATTTTGGATTCCAGGCTACAGCCTATGCACGTTCACGCGATGGAATCAACTGGACAAAGCCGGAGCTGAACCTTTATCAGCATCAGGGAAATACCAGAAACAACATAGTATTGACCAATTCGCGAGGGGATCTGGCGGTACACAATTTTAGTCCGTTTATTGATAAACGTCCAGGAGTTTCCGGTGAGGAAAAATACAAGGCACTTGGTGGGGTTGGAAAGGGTCTGTACGCCTATGTGTCGGCAGATGGAATAAACTGGCGCAGGCTTACCGAAACACCGGTGCTGACCCAGGCGGCCTTCGACGGACAAAACGTAGCATTCTGGTCCGAATCCGAACAGCAGTATGTGTGTTTTTATCGCACCTGGACTGGTCCGGGCAATTACCAGGGCTTCAGAACCGTGGGAAGGGCTGTCTCTAAGGATTTTATCAACTGGACCATGGAAGGCAGGATGGACTTTGGAAATACGCCATCTGAACATTTGTATATCAACCAGACAGCGCCGTATTTCCGGGCTCCGCACTTATATGTCGGTACTGCTGCCCGATATGTAACCGGTCGCTCAGCCCTCAGTATTGAACAAACTAAACCCTTAAAACTAGATCAGGGGTATTACACTGCTGCAAGGGAAGGCGTTTCCGATGCAGTATTACTTACATCACGCGGCGGAAACCGCATGGACAGGACTTTTATGACCTCCTTTATACGTCCCGGAATTGGTAATAACAACTGGGTTTCCCGGTCTAATTTCCCGGCATTGAATGTAGTTCAGACAGGTCCCGCAGAAATGTCGGTTTATGTAGTACAGGATTATGCGCAGCCCACAAATCACCTGCATAGATATTCACTCAGGCTGGATGGGTTTTCATCGGTACAGGCACCCTATACGGGAGGAGAAATGTTGACCAGGCCCTTTACCTTCGCCGGTAATAGTCTTTACCTGAACTATTCAAGCTCCGCGGCCGGAGGCATTGCTGTTGAGCTGACCGATTTGCAGGGAAAGGCTCTGCCAGGATTTGCGGCTTCGCAATGTAACCTGCTCATCGGAAATGAAATCAACAGGAAGGTGAGTTGGAATGGAAATCCCGACCTTAAGGCACTCAACGGAAAGGCTGTAAGAATCCGGTTTATCATGAAAGACGCCAATCTCTACTCCCTTAAGTTTGAATAAAAAACCGATTTTACCAAGTGTTCCGAAGTGTGCTTACTTTTGTTAAAATCTGTACCTGAAATGTTGAGATTTATACCATTACTGCTGCTTGCCGGCTTTAATTCCTTAACGGCCCAGAGCAACGAAAGTTTCAGCTTTGGCGGACAATCGCGTACATACATCCGATATATACCAAAGAACTACAAGCTGGGCATGAAGCTGCCATTGGTCTTCGTGCTGCATGGATTTACGCAGAACGCCTCGTCCATTATGGGTTATTCCGGTTTTAATACCCTGGCAGACAGCAATAATTTTTTTGTGGTGTATGCCAATGGGATTAGCAACGCCTGGAACACCAACAGCGGTTTTCCGGGTGGTTCCACCGCCGATGATGTAGGGTTTATCGGTGCCATTATCGACACCATGCAGCAGCGCTACGGTATTGATCCAAAGCGTGTTTATTCCTGTGGTTTTTCGGCGGGAGGATTCATGAGCCATCGCCTGGCCTGCGAGCTGGGAAACAGGATTGCCGCTATCGCTGCTGTGTCCGGTACCATGTCTGATGCCGCGTTCAAATCATGCAAGCCTTCCAGAGTTATACCGGTGATGCAGATACACGGAACTTCCGATGCGGTGGTTTCTTATGGCGGAGGTATATCAAATATCTCCGTAGATAATACCCTGAAGTTCTGGACCGGTCAGAATCAATGTGCTGCGGTGTCTAAAACCATCAGCCTTCCTGACAAGGTATCTGAAGGCTCAACGGTGGAGCGTATTGAATACGCGCCATGCAGCGCCGGCACCGAAGTGGTTCATTTAAAGGTGAACAGCGGCGGTCACAGTTGGCCGGGGTCTTCCGGATCCGGTTTGGGCAATACCAATATGGACATCAGTGCCAGTTCGGAAATATGGAAGTTCTTCAATCGCTTTACATTGGACGGGGCTGTGAGCATTGTTTCAATCCAAGAGAATCCGGAATTCAACATGTTTCCGAATCCTGTTTCAGATGAACTACATGTTCAGTGGAATGCTGATTACACAAGCTTCGTGCTGAGCGTCTGGGATATGCAGGGACGGATGATCATGTCGCACACAGCTAATGGAACCGCTTCCAACCTGAGCACGGCAAACCTGAAACCGGGTGGTTATATCCTGAAAGTTCAGGGCGCTGATGGGAACTTTGAACGCCTCTTTATCAGGGAATAATCAGCGTACAGTAACACCTATGGGCTTGCTCAACAGAGTCTGTGTGCCGTTTTCGAAGATGATTTTCACCGAGTAGTATGTTGTTCCCGTTTTAGGTCGCAAATCAAAGGCTTCATGTTCATCCTCCTTGACCGGAATGGGCGTTGCGCTAACGGTTTCAGGACTGCTTCCCTTGTAAATAATGGTTTTCTTCGCCGGTAATTCGGGAATTTCCCAGCGGATTATTACTACACGGCTCAGGGAGTCATAAACAGCATTAAACCCCTTCACGGGATTGAGGAATGTGTTTCGGTACGTTTTCAGTTCCAGGGTGGTTCCAATAGGTGAACGGTTATTACTTTCATCTAGAGCAAACAGGTTATATTTATACAGTTGCCCGGCTTCCAAAGCATCATCCGTATAGCTGCTGTCTGTCGGTTTGAATTTCAGCGTTATAATCTCACCCGTTGCGGAATTTTGCCGGGTGAGTAACTGATTTGTAACGTCAATACTGGAACTGGGGAACCAGACAAGTCTGATAAAACTATCTCCAACTTGATAGCTTCTGAAAACCGGCTCAACCGGAGGCAATGTATCCGGTCGCAGTACTTTTACCATAGCTGTCATTCCTGAGCGGTTCATGCGATGATCAACCGCTTCAATCCCATAATAAACATCTCTGTTCAGCATTCTGAGTGAAAGGGTGTCGAAGAACAGTGTGTCTTCCATGGGTGTGTTCACCAGTCCGCTGAATTCTGCTTTTGGGCTGTTTGAGAAATAGATCAGATAACCTTGCAGGTCAGATTCCTTATTGCTTTTCCAGCGCAGGGTTACAATACCTGAATCGTTTACTGTGG
>JAGWYC010000052.1 GCA_018969565.1 Bacteroidota bacterium
CCCTGCGCCGGGCCAGCGCCGAACCACGCTGTACACTACAGAGCGTGTTACGCTGAGGTCAGAAAGTTCAAAGTATGAAGATTCTGAAAAGCGGTTTTCTATGCAATATGACCCGTTCTGGGCATGGACAGAATGAGCTGCAGCAGGACAAAGAAAAACCAAAAGGAGGCGGAAGATGGATTTCTTCATCTATCAAATGTAAGAAATACTATAATTAATAAGGGTTGCTGCAACCCTTCTGGCAAACGACATCAAGCCCTCACCAGCTTGTAGCTGCGGTAATTTCCTTGGCCATCGGCCACGACAAGCACATATAGTCCCTGTTTCAGGAATCCGGGATCCAGGGTTATGCGCTCCCGATACACATTACTGAAATAGCGCTGCCATACCGATCCGCCCCAGGCATCAATGATGCGCAAGGTCAGGCTGCCGCTTACATTATCGGGAAAGCTGATATTGATGATCACCGGCTCATTGCCCGCGAAGGGATTCGGGAAGATATCCACGTCGAAGCCGGTACACACGCCGCCGCTCCAGGTGTTCACGCCGCCCTGCCAATAGGCTGCACACTGGTTTCGGTAGGTGATGCCGTTGCAACCACATACAGGCAGATAGAACGGATCCTGACAACGGTAGGTTGGTGTTCTGCGGAAGGTATCCTGGCACAGTGGCTGTGCCGCCAGATCGGCTGCTGCAGCGCAAAGCGACAGGATCAGCAACTTCCTGAGCATCAGCTTATCAGGTCGAAACCGGTATAAGGAATCAGCGCCTGCGGGATGCGGATTCCCTCCGGAGTCTGATTGTTTTCCAGCAGGGCCGCCACAATGCGCGGTAAGGCCAGCGCGCTGCCGTTCAGGGTGTGCGCCAGTTCTGTCTTTCCGTCGGCGTTGCGGAAACGCAGCTTCAGTCGGTTGGACTGGAAGGCTTCAAAGTTCGATACCGAGCTCACTTCCAGCCAGCGTTCCTGGGCAGCGGAATACACTTCCATATCGTAGGTCTGCGCAGAGGCAAAGCCCATATCTCCGCCACATAAACGCAATACGCGGTAGGTCAGCCCCAGTTGTTGCAACAGGCTCTGCACATATTCCTGCATCTCTTCGAGTAAGGCATAGCTCTGCTCCGGATGGGCGATCTGCACAATTTCCACCTTGTCAAACTGGTGCAAGCGATTCAGGCCGCGCACATGGGCACCATAACTGCCTGCCTCTCTGCGAAAGCATGGTGTGTAGCCGGCGTTCTTCACCGGCAAATCCGCTTCGCTTAAAATGACATCGCGGTAGAAGTTGGTAATGGGCACTTCGGCGGTGGGAATCAGGTACAGGTTGTCCACACCGGCATGGTACATCTGCCCTTCTTTGTCGGGAAGCTGGCCTGTGCCGTAGCCGGAATCTTCGTTCACCAGGATGGGTGGCTGCACTTCAAGGTATCCATGCGCCCTGGCCTGATCGAGGAAGAAGTTAATCAGGGCTCTTTGCAGTCTGGCGCCATAACCTTTGTACACCGGAAAGCCGGCGCCGGTAATCTTCACGCCCAGCTCAAAGTCAATCAGGTCGTATTTCTTCGCCAGTTCCCAATGTGGGAGGGCTTGTTCGTGCAATACAGGAATGTCGCCATGCTTCAGGACTATTTCATTGTCATCGGCGCCGTGGCCTGTTTTTACCTGATCGGAAGGCGCGTTGGGGATGCTGAGCATCAGGTCGCGCAGTTGCTGTTCCAGCGCAATCAACTGGCCTTCGTAGAGTTTGGATTGCTCTTTCAGCGAAACACTTTCCGCCTTCAGTACTTCTGCTGCTTCCTTGTTTCCCGATTTGAACAGGTCTGCGATTTCTTTGGAAATCTGATTGGCCCTGGCCAGATTCTGTTCCAGGCTGAAGCGCGTGGAACGCAGTTCTTCATCCAGGGCAAGTACCTTCTTGATATCCGCAGAACGGTCCACGCCGCGTTTGGCGAGCCTGCTGATGATTTCATCGCTGTGTTGTCGGATGCGGGAAATAGGTATCATACGTCGGGGCAAAAATAACGGCCCGACAACGGAAAATAATATGTTCCGGCGAGGAGATTGCGGAACACCCCCGTGTTTCAAAGCCTGAACGCAAACCCGCGCTTACAGTCTGGGCTTCAGGAAGCGTCCGGTGAGGGATTCCGGGCATGCCGCCAGTCCTTCAGGAGTTCCGGCAAATACCAGTTGTCCACCCTGTGCCCCGGCATCCGGGCCCAGGTCAATCACCCAGTCGGCGCACTTAATCATATCCAGGTTGTGTTCAATCACCACCAGGGTATGGCCCTCGGCAATCAGCGCCCGGAAGCTCTTCAACAGCTTCTGTATATCGTGGAAGTGTAGGCCGGTAGTGGGTTCATCAAAGATAAAGACAGTAGGTTTACCCTTGTGCGGATTGCTTTTCCCGAGGTAATAGGCCAGTTTCACCCGTTGTGCCTCTCCACCGCTGAGGGTATTGCTGCTTTGACCAAGGGTTACATAGCCCAGGCCTACATCCTGTAAAGGACGAATGCGCTCCTGTATGTTCTTTTGATCGGCAAAGAACTGCATGGCCTCATCGATGGTGAGTTCCAGCACGTCGTGGATGCTCTTGCCCTTGTATTCCACCTCCAGCACCTCCGGCTTAAAGCGCTTGCCATTGCAGGATTCACAGGGCAGGTGAATATCGGCCATGAATTGCATCTCCACGGTGATTTCGCCTTCACCCTGGCAGGCATCGCAGCGTCCGCCATCTACATTGAAGCTGAAGTGCTGCGGTTTAAAGCCGTTGAATTTAGACAGAGGCTGCCCGGCGAATAATTCGCGGATATCGTCGTAGGCCTTGATATAGGTGATGGGATTGCTGCGGCTGCTGCGCCCGATGGGATTCTGGTCCACCATTTCCACGGCTTTCACCAGGTGCAAATCGCCTTCCAGCTTGTCGAGTTTTCCCGCCCTTGCGGTGGTAAACTGGCCGGTGGCCCTGGCCAGTGCAGGAAACAATACAGTAGTTACCAGACTGGTTTTTCCGGAACCCGAAACGCCTGTTACTGCGGTAAACACGCCTAAAGGTATCTGCACATCCAGGTTTTTCAGGTTATTCTCCCTGGCTCCTTTGATGTGTATGGAATTACTCCAGGGCCTGCGCGCCGCGGGAACTTCAATGTTCAGGTCTCCTTTCAGATAGGCTGCTGTGAGGGAGCGTTCACTGTTGGTGATCTCGTCGATGCGTCCGCTGTACACCAGTTCTCCGCCCAGTCGTCCTGCTTCCGGTCCAATGTCCACAATCTGGTCGGAAGCACGCATCACGTCTTCATCATGCTCTACTACAATGACGGTATTACCTTCTTTTTTCAGGGCTTTCAATACGCCAATCAGACGCTCTGTATCTCTGGGATGAAGGCCTATGCTGGGTTCATCGAGGATATACATAGAACCGGTGAGACTGCTTCCCAGTGAAGTAGCCAGGTTGATGCGCTGCGATTCGCCGCCGCTGAGCGTATTGCTGAGGCGGTTCAGGCTGAGGTACCCCAGTCCCACTTCGCTGAGGTAACCCAGGCGGGCGCGTATTTCCGTGAGGATTCGTCGGGCAATTCCGGTATCGTGTTCCGAAAGTTGAAGTTGCTGGAAATAGGCCAGCGCTTCATCTACGGTCATGAGCAATACATCGGATATGCTGACATGAAGGGGCATGTGCTCGCCCGGGTTCATGACTACCAGCTTCACATAGGCGGCATCGGGCCTGAGGCGGGTGCCCCTGCAATCCGGACACAAGGTTTTGCCGCGGTAGCGGGAAGCCAATACCCTGTATTGAATCTTGTATGATTTCTCTTCCAAATAAGTGAAGAAATCATTGATGCCACTCAGCTTGCCTTTGCCTTCCCACAAAAACTTCCGCTCTTCAGCATTCAGGTCTTCGTATGCACGATGTATGGGAAAACCCGCTTTGGAAGCCTGACGGATAAACTCGTGTTTCCAATCCTGCAGCGTTTCACCGCGCCAGGGGGCCACACAATCATCATATACAGAGAGGCTTTTATCAGGAATAACGAGGTCTTCATCAATACCCAACACCATCCCGAAGCCTTCGCAGCGCCTGCAGGCCCCGACCGGATTGTTGAAGCTGAGAAAATCGCGGGAGGGCAACTCGAAGCTCATCCCGTCCAGCTCAAAGCGATTGGTAAAGGATTCCAGTGTTGTTTCAGAGCCAATTTTCAGGTAACAGGTGCCATGACCTTCCCAGAAGGCCGTTTCCGCACTGTCGGCGGCTCTTGAAGCCAGTTCTTCATCTGAAGGGTCAGGAAAAATGCGGTCCACTACCAGCATCAGGTTCTTGCCGGGTAGCTTTTTAGCCTCCAGGATGTCTTCAATTTTATGCAACGAATCGGAACATAATACCCGTGTGAACCCATTTTGCATGATCAGTTCAAGTCCCTTGAGGTCAGCGCGTGCGGGTTCCAGTGGGGCCAGAATCAATACCGGTTCTTGTTCCTTCATGCTCAGAATGAACTGCACCACATCTTCCGGTGTATGGCGTTTTACTTCCCTGCCGCTGATGGGTGAAATAGTATGGCCTGCTCTGCTGAATAACAGTTTCAGGTAATCGTATATTTCCGTTGTAGTAGCGACGGTACTGCGGGGATTGCGTGTGATGACTTTTTGCTCCACCGCCACCGCCGGGCACAGCCCGTGGATATAGTCCACTTCAGGCTTTTTCATTCGCCCCAGAAACTGACGGGCGTAGGCGCTGAGGCTTTCCACATAGCGGCGTTGTCCTTCGGCAAAGAGCGTATCAAATACCAAGCTGCTTTTACCGGATCCGGAAACACCGGTCACCACTGTGAAGGAGCCCTGCTCGATGGACACATTCAGGTTCTTCAGGTTGTGCAGACGCGCTCCGTGAACCGTGATGAGCGGCTTGGATACTTTAGTTGGGGGGCTTGGTTTTACCGGCACGGGAAAAGACCTGCGAAATTCGCACAGCGCAACGAGCCTGAAAAGGATGTGCGCAAATTTTCAGAGACAGCGGAATTTATTTCTTCTTAAACAGATTGCCCATCCCGCCGAACATGCCGCCGAGGGCTCCGAGCAAGCCGGCATTGAGACCTGCAAATTCCATGATGCCTTTTACGTCTTTGCTTTTCCCGCTTTTCTCGAAGGCCTCTTTCAACCCGTTAAAGGTGTAGCCGATAGTTTTCTCCGCTAAGGCCTCTTTGCGCGCGGTATCCCAATCAAGACCGTAGTAGGTCTGGGCGGCAGAAGTCATCATTTTCTTGTAGTATTCGCTGTCGCGCACAGCATCTGCACCCTGGGTAACCAGTTGCTGCAATTCACCCATTTTCCCGGTGAATAACAGACCTTTGATTTGCTCGGTAACCCCTTGCAGGGTGGTATCAAAAATCACTTCACTCTGTTCGGCATTCAATCCCTCGGCTTGCCCGATGGCTCCGTGGTATTCCTTTTTCAGGGCAGCCAGCACATCCTGTAACATATTGCTTCAAATATAACCCCAATAAAGCGCTGCTTGTTTTGCCGTTCTACGGTCAGACGATTTCAGTGGGTTAAACAGTTAAAATCAGCAGGAACGACAAGTTCCGCTTCTTATCCCCGCTGATTCCACACCTCAGAAACGAACCACATTCCCGGCTAATTTCGTAACCCCATTATTGAAACGTTTATGCCGGATTTTTGTCACCTTCATGTTCATTCGCAATATTCACTTCTCGACGGACAGGCCACCATTTCCTCAATGGTTAAAAAGGCGAAGGACCATGGAATGAAAGCTATGGCGCTGACAGACCACGGAAACATGTTCGGCGCTTTTGAATTTTATAATGCTGCAAAAAAAATAGGCATACAGCCGGTACTGGGTTGCGAGTTCTACCTGGTGGAAGACATGTACCGAAAATCCTTCACGCCGGGAACACGCGACAACAGATTTCATCAGCTCCTGCTGGCCCGCAACGAATACGGTTACCAGAACCTGAGCAGGCTTTGTTCTCTGGGATATATTGATGGTCTGTACAGCAAATACCCACGCATTGACAAAAACCTGATTCGCAAGCACCGGGAGGGACTGATTGCCACCACCTGCTGCATCGGCGCAGAAATTCCCCAGGCAATTCTGCACAAGGGCCCTGAAGCAGCCGAGAAATTGTTTCTGGAGTGGCGCGAAATATTTGGCGACGACTATTTCATTGAATTACAACGCCATAACCTGCAGAACATTGACGGTACAGGGATGAGTCAGGAAGACGTGAACCAGGTGCTGCTGGGATGGAGCCGCAAGTATGGAGTTCCCGTGATTGCCACCAACGACTCACATTATACGGAGCGCAGCGACTACAGCGCCCATGACACCCTGTTGTGTATCAATATCGGCGAGTATAAGGCTACCCCTGTTGGCGATGAAAAAGGGCAGCGCTTCGGCTTTGCTAATGATCAGTTCTATTTTAAAACCGGCGAAGAAATGGCGGAGTTGTTTCATGATATACCGGAAGCGGTAGAAAATACCGTGATGGTGCTGGAACGCATCGATACGCCTAATCTGAACCGCGACCTGCTGATGCCGGCCTATACTTTGCCCCCGGGATTCGAAACTCAGGCCGATTACCTGCGCCACCTCACCTACGAAGGGGCACGGAAGAAGTATGGTGAGATTTCCGGAGAAACCGCCGAGCGCATCAATTTTGAACTCAATACCATCATTGACAACAAGTTCGAAGGATACTTCCTGATTGTTCAGGACTTCACCACCGAAGCACGCAACATGGGTGTATGGGTTGGCCCCGGACGCGGGTCGGCTGCCGGCTCGGTAGTGGCCTACTGTTTGGGCATTACCAACGTGGATCCCATCAAATACGACCTGCTGTTCGAACGTTTCCTGAACCCCGAACGCGTGAGCATGCCTGATATTGATATTGATTTCGATGACCAGGGCCGCGACCGTGTGCTGACTTATGTGGCCAATAAATACGGGCAACGTCAGATGGCGCAGATTGTCACCTATGGCACCATGGCTGCACGAAGCAGCATCAAAGACGTTGGAAGGGTGCTGCAGCTCACACCTAAGGAAACAGACAAACTGAGCAAAATGGTACCCGGAAACGTTTCATTGAAAGAGATCCTGGAAAAGGACATGAAGTACTTTTCGGGTATGGATACCCTGAAGCAGGAAGAACTGGGGAACATTCAACTGCTGCAACAACTGGGCAAGGGCAATGACCTGGTAGGTGAAACGCTTAAAACCGCAAAAGAACTGGAAGGTTCGGTGCGCTCCACCGGTGTGCATGCCTGTGGGGTCATTATTGCTCCTGATGATTTGACCAATTTCATTCCCGTGGCCACATCCAAGGAATCGCCTTACCTGCTGGCCCAGTTTGATGTCAACCTGATTGAATCGGCAGGCCTGCTGAAGATGGACTTCCTTGGATTGCGCACGCTGTCCATCATCAAGGACGCCATCCGGATTATACAGGAGCGCCACGGCATTGAGATAGATCCGGATACCATTCCGCTCGACGACCCGAAAACCTACGAACTTTATCAACGAGGCGAAACCAACGGCACCTTCCAGTTTGAAAGTCCCGGAATGCAGAAATACCTCAAGGAACTAAAGCCAACACAGTTCGGCGATTTGATTGCCATGAACGCCCTGTATCGGCCGGGTCCATTGAAGTACATCCCTGAATTCATACGCAGGAAACTGGGACAGTCTCCCATCCGCTACGACCTTCCGGTGCAGGAGGAACTGCTGCGCGAAACTTATGGCATTACCGTTTATCAGGAGCAAGTGATGTTGCTCAGCCAGCGACTGGCAGGCTTTTCCAAGGGAAAGGCTGATGAGCTGCGGAAGGCCATGGGTAAGAAGAAGAAGGAAATCATTGATAAACTGAAGCCTGAGTTCATAGAAGGATGCACAAAAAATGGCTTCGATCCGGCGATTTGTGAGAAAATCTGGAGCGACTGGGAAGAATTCGCTTCCTATGCCTTCAATAAATCGCATTCTACCTGTTATTCGGTGGTGGCTTTCCAGACTGCCTACCTGAAGGCCAACTACCCCGCAGAGTATATGGCGGCGGTGCTGGCGAATAACATGGGCGACATCAAAAAGGTGACCTTTTTCATGGAAGAATGCCGACGCATGGGCCTAAAGGTTTTGGGTCCGGACATTAATGAAAGCAGGCTGGAGTTTTCTGTTAACGCTCAGGGAGAAATCCGTTTCGGGCTCGGCGCGATTAAAGGCGTAGGACAGGCTGCCGCAGAGGAGCTTTTGGCAGAACGCGAACGCAACGGCGATTACAGCAGCATCTTTGACCTCTGCGCCAGGGTGAATCTGCGCGCAGTGAATAAAAGAGCGCTTGAATCCATGGCTCTGGCCGGAAGTTTTGATTTTGACCAACGCTATAACCGCGCTCATTACGTGCGAAAGGCTTCTGAACGTGAAGATTCTGGTATTGAAATGGCTATTCGCTACGGAACTCAATTGCAGGCTCAGAAAGCATCATCGCAAGGCTCTCTGTTCGGCGGCGACAGCGCCTTTGAGCTGGCAGAGCCTAAGCTGCCGCAAGTGGAAGCGTTCAGCCTGCTGGAAGAACTGAAGGAAGAGCTGGAAGTTGTGGGCGTATATATTTCCAAGCATCCGCTGGACATATATCGCTTTGAATACGAAATCTTGAGCAGTGTGCCGCTGGCAGACCTGGAGTCATTTACCGAAACCGACAACTACCAGTTCAGCGTAGTGGGTATGGTTACTTCCAAAAGGGAACTGCTGACGAAAAAAGGAGAACCTTTCTGCATCTTTACCATGGAAGATTATTCCGGTTCACATGAATTCAGGCTGTACAGCAGGGATTATATGAACTTTAAGAACGTGATCGAGAAAGACTACTTCCTGTTTCTGAAAGGAAAAATCACAAAGAGCCGCGGCAAGGACGGTGCTCAGGATTTTTACCGCATGACAATTGAGAACATTCAATTGCTCAGTCAGACCAATACCCGTGTTATACGAACCCTGGTGGTGGAGGCCGATGCAAAAAAAGTAGATGAAATTCTGCTCGATGCCCTGGAGTCCGCGATGACTGAATTTACGGGAAATACGCCCGTTCAGATCGTCATCAAGGATGAAGAATCTTCCTATGATGTGGAACTGTTGGCGGAAAAAGGCGTGAATATCTGCTCGGAGTTAAAGGATTTTCTTGACTCCATGTCCTTGAAGTACAAATTTCTGAAGAACTAAGTCCGGATTATTCCGAATCTTCTGACAGACGGCTAACCAGCAGCTTATCAATGCGTTGTCCGTCTTTGTCAATCACTTCCAGGCGATAGCCTTCAAAATCCAGGAAATCGCCGACCTCCGGCAATGTTTCAGTTTTGTGGATGATGAGTCCGGCCACCGTGGCAAAGCTGTCATCGAGTTCTTCATCCATATCAATATGGAAATACTTCAGAAATTCCAGCACTGAATATTGTCCGTCCACCAGCCAGCTGTGCTCATCGCGCTGCACAATCTGGTATTCATCCTGATCATGCTCTGTGGCTTCACCCACCAGCGCGTCCATTACATCGTCCATGGTAACAATGCCCTGGGTAGTTCCGTATTCATCCAGCACAATGCCATAATGCATCTTCTTCGCACGGAACATTTCAAGCACCTTGTAAGCGTATGTAGTTTCCGTAATGTACAAGGGCGTTTTAATGAAATCGCGCACATTGAAATCCTTTTCCAGGTCGTGGGCAAACAAGTCTTTCAGCAGCACAATACCCAGAACATGGTCAATATCGTCGTCTTCGCAAACGGGATAGGCAGAGTGTTTTTCCTTGTTGATCTTATCGCGCACCTGCTCCCAGTTGTCGTTCACATCAAAATATACAATATCGCTGCGGTGGGTGAATAGGGTATTTACTTTACGGTCGCCCAGTTCAAACACGCGCTCCACAATGTTCTGTTCAATATCCTGGATTTCACCGCCTTCTGCGCTTTCCTTGATGATGGATTTGATTTCTTCTTCAGAAACACGGCTGTCTGTAGTTTTTCGGATTCCAAAAATAGCCAGTAAGGCATCATTTGAAATGGTGAGCAACCACACAAACGGCATAGTTAGCATGGAAAGCGCTTTCATTGGACGCGCAATGCGGATGGCAATAGGCTCAGGAAAAGTCATGCCCAGTCTTTTCGGGAATAATTCACCCAAAACAATAGACAGATAGGTAATGAATACCACCAGTATGCCCACAGCCAGACTTTCCGCATAAGGCTTCAGCGATTCAAATCCAG
>JAGWYC010000394.1 GCA_018969565.1 Bacteroidota bacterium
TTTTTCATCAACGATTTACCTAATCCGACGCACAACAGGAAGCTCGCCCGTCACGGACAGGAAGGACTAAGCATAGAAGCGTTGATTCAGGGGGTAAACAGCTTGCTTCAGGCGCAAGGGAAATTTCATGTCATGCTGCCTCCTCAAGTCATGGAAAGACTCTTGATATTGGCTGCCGATCAGGGGTTATTTCTTCAGGAGCGATGCAGGGTGAAACACAATTCAGGAAAGGCTGTGCACCTGGAGTTTGCCGTTTTTTCGCGGGAAAGGCAGGCGTTTATTTCCGATGAAGAAATTGTGTTGAAGGAGGGTAATGCTTACAGCCGGCAGGCCATAACATTATTGTCGCCATACTACCTGTTTCTCAACGGCGAATCCGCGCAGTGATTCCGGCCTTAAGTCTTAAATTGCACCTTCTTTACGGAAAGATGAAATCCCTGTTGCGCCTTAGTTTCCTGAGTCTCACGGCGTTTTTCGGCTGCACCTTCCACCGCAGCGCCAAGGTTCCTGCAGAACCTTTGTTTAAATCCTTGACCTCGGTGGTGAATCTTCAGCCCATGCCTACGGTTTTATACCTGAACGACTTTGTTGCTGAGGTGCGCAAACTGGACAGCCTGACTTGCAGCGCGGGTTACCGTGTCAGTTGGCTGCCCGGAGCAGATACCGCCTTGCTGGCTGCAGATAGTATGGCTCCCGCTATGGGTGTGTTGAATCTGTGGAGCAAAGGATATGCCTACGCTGTTCCGCTGCGTAAAAGCAAAAAGTCATGGCAGCGTTTTACGTTCGCCGATCCACAAAAACGCTACAAGTCGCTTGCCGTGAAGGGTAGTTTCAACGGCTGGAACACCAAGGCCGGTGAAATGAAATGGGCGCAGGGAATCTGGAATTTTTCCTGCTGGCTGGGCCCCGGAAATCATCAATATGTGCTGGTGATGGATGAAACACACGAAATACGTGACCCTTCCAACGCAGACAGTATCAGCAATGGCATGGGCGGGTGGAACTCACTGCGCCGTACCGGATCGGCAGGCGAGGCTCCCGTCATTGCAACTAAAGCCTTTACCGGCACGCAGGTGCGCCTTTCCCTCAGCAAAGGAACCCGGATTATTGCCCTTTGGGAGAATTACGAATTGCCCCTGAAGGAAGAAGATGGATTCGTAACGCTGGAAATTCCGAACGAAGCGAGGAAATACGAACGCAGCCACCTGCGTGTATGGTCATATAATCAGCACCAAACCGGCAATGATGTGCTCATTCCTTTGGAACGCGGCAAAGTGATTACCGATGCAAAAGTTCTGCGCAGGAGCGATTTGCATGCTAATGTGATCTACAATCCGATGATAGACCGGTTTATCAACGGAAATCCCGGCAACGACCGACCGTTGAATCGTCCGGATGTGCATCCCCGTGTGGACTTTCACGGTGGTGATGTGGTGGGAATAACCCGGAAAATAAGGGAAGGGTATTTTACGCGACTTGGCATCAATACCTTGTGGATTTCGCCTGTGGTGTTAAATCCTGCGGGTCCTTACGGCCAATGGCCTAAGCCGGCCACGAAATTCAGCGGCTATCACGGCTACTGGCCCATAAGCAGCACGCGTACCGATTCCCGATTCTGCACA
>JAGWYC010000053.1 GCA_018969565.1 Bacteroidota bacterium
AGGGACGGAGCGGTGAATACACCCCTGACCATCAGCAGCGAAGCAGCTTTGACTCTGGGTGGCACGGCGGCTGGTAATTTGACGAACAACAATGCCTCAAACATGTCCACAGTTGATGACTTCAATAATAGCACCACAGAAACCCTGCCCGCCGCATTCCCCAAAGGATTCAATGCATTTTATTGTATGAAATATGAATTGTCCGTAGGCCAGTATCGCGATTTTCTGAACACCCTCAGCTATAACCAACAAAAAAGCAGAACATTTACCGCACCGAATAATGCAGCGGGTGTGGGCGCTTTGGACAGCCTGAACCAATACAGAAATGGGCTGGATATTATGACCCCCGGCGTAGATTCCACCACCCCGGCGGTTTATGCCTGCAATCTGGATGGGGATAACATCTATAACGAAAGCAACGACGGTGAATGGACTGTATGCACCAGGCTCACCTACATGCATACCCTTGCCTATTTTGATTGGGCCGGTTTAAGACCCATGACGGAACTGGAGTATGAAAAAGCCTGCAGAGGGCCGCTTACGGCAATACCCGATGAATTGGCTTGGGGTTCAACATCGTTTACTTTAGCAACAGTAGCAGGGATTACCAATCCGAGTACTGCTTCCGAAGGAGTAAGCACCGCGAATGCGAACATATATTTTAAAAATGTTTCAACAGACTCTGTCTTGTTTACACGGGTGGGTATTTATGCATCAAACTCCACTTCCAGAGTAAAATCAGGTGCCAGCTATTGGGGCATTATGGATTTGACAGGTAACGTATGGGAACGTCCTGTCAGTGTGGGTAATGCAGTTGGCAGGACATTTACCGGACTGCACGGTAACGGCATGCTCAGCAACAGTGGGCACGGCAATGTAAGCAATTGGCCGGGCCTTGACGGAAATGGGGAAATAACCGGGTCCACCGGTTCCGGTTTCCGCGGTGGCGCAGCGATTTATACTGCAATCGGTAATTTTCCTGTATCCAGAAGGAGACTTGCCACGAGTTCAACGCTGAACCGCAACCCTGAAGACAGCAACCGCGCCGTGCGTACAGCGCCCTGATAATTATTTATGATAAAAACCATGAGTGCATTTAAAAACAACGTGAAATATACCTTCAGCCTTATGCTGTTGTTTGTCGCCGGAGTCCTTCAGGCCAACAACATCAGCGTGAGCAACATCACCCTGACCGGCAGGGATGTAAGCGCCGGTGTGAACAATGCTGCCAACTTCAGCATGGTGCAGTTCAACATCAGTTGGGAAAATTCCTGGCGCCGCAGCAGTGGCCCGGCCAACTGGGACGCCGCCTGGGTATTTGTGAAATACCGTCGTTCCGGAGGTACCTGGCAACATGCCTGGCTCAACAATACCGGTCATACGGCCCCTTCAGGCAGCACCATTGACGCAGGACTGCTCACCCCGGGCACTGCGTTCAATGCCAGCACCAATCCCGGCATGGGCGTATTTATCTATCGAAGCAGTACCGGTGCCGGTACCAATACGTTCAACAGCGTACAACTGCGCTGGAACTATGGCGCTCAGAGTATTCCCGATACCGCCGTAGTGGACATCCGAGTATTTGCCATAGAAATGGTTTATGTTCCACAGGGCAGTTTCTATGTAGGCAGCGGTGGGACGGAATTGTCCAGCTTTACTCAGGCAGATAACACCACTGGGAATACTGTACCTTTTCAAATAACTGCTACTGCACCGACTATTCAAGGAAATGATGCCTCCTCATCCGCTTCAAACCTTGGGGCGAGAGGTAATATAGACTTAACGGGCACCAATACTGCGTCATTGGCAGCAGGTTATCCAACAGGCTTCAATGCATTCTATTGTATGAAATACGAAATATCGCAAGGTCAATACCGAGATTTCTTAAATTCGCTATCCCGCACCCAACAGGCCAACCGAGTACACATGGATGGCGTGGTTGGTCGTTATGCCGGTGGTTATACTTGGGACGGTAGTGCTTGGAGTGGTAGCCAAATTAATAACCTGACTACACCTGCTAACCGCATTGGACTCAGGCTTATAGCTGACCCGGGCGGCAGCAGTCCTCGCACTTATGCTTGTGATTTAAATACATCCTCTTCCTTACCAACGGGTGTAAACCAAAGTGACGATGGAGAGTGGATAGCCATGGGTCAATTGAGTTGGATGGATGGTTGTGCCTATTTAGATTGGTCGGGTCTAAGGCCTATGACCGAGCTTGAATTTGAAAAAGCTTGCCGGGGAACTCAAGCCACTGTAAGCTTAGAGTATGCCTGGGGCAATTCCACCACGACCAGCGCAAACAATATTTCCAACAGCGGTCAGATTGGTGAAGTTACCAATACTGCCAATGCGAACTCAGCCTCTGGTAACCAAACCAATGTTCAAGGTCCAATCCGGGTTGGATCTTTTGCCAAAGCAGCCACAACAAGAGTCCAGTCAGGTGCTACTTACTATGGTATTATGGACATGAGCGGTAACGTGTGGGAGCGTACGATTACTATCGGAGATGCGACAGGGCGAAGTTATACCGGAGTCCATGGCGACGGTGCCTTAAGTATCAATGGCCATGCCACCACCGCAAACTGGCCTGGTTTAATCAGCGGTGAGGTAACAGGTGCCAATGGATCGGGTCATCGAGGAAGCAGTTGGAGCGCTAACACCGCCTCTATGCAGGTATCGTCTCGGAGTTTTGCAACCGCTGCAACTACCCTACGATATAGTGCCTATGGGTTCAGGGGAATATGCACAGCCCCTTAATATAATTTACAGATAAAAATCAATGAAAAAGATATTATTGTTTTTCGGGCTGCTGGGATGTTTCAGGCTAAACGCCAACAACATCGTAACCAGTGTATCGCTGAGCAGCAGAGATGTGAGCGCCGGCGTCAATAATGCCGCCAACTTCAGCAATTTGAATTTTTCAGTGCGATGGGATAACTCCTGGCGTTGGAACAGCAGCTCAGGCAGTATTTCTTATATCAGCCTGTTGGATAGCGGCAGCGGTTATTCCAGTGCTCCCAGTGTAAGCATCACCGGCGGCGGTGGTAGCGGCGCCACCGCAACAGCTACCATTTCAGGCGGAAAGGTGACAGGCATTACCATCACGGCCGCAGGCAGCGGTTATACCAGCTTGCCCACCATATCCTTCTCGGGTGGCGGGGGCAGCGGCGCTTCTGCCGAGGCCTATATTCAAAGTTGGTGGGACGCGGCCTGGCTCTTTGTGAAATTTCAAGTGGGTGAACGTAACCCAATTATTGCCGGAGCCAGCAGCAGCGGTACCACCGTTACCGTGCCCAGCACCGAAAACCTGAGGGCAGGTATGCCGGTTCGTGTGCTCAGTGCAGCAGCCACAGGGGCATTTGCCGCCAACTCGGTGATTGTAAGTATTACCAACAGCACCCAGTTTGTGGTGAGTGCTACACCGTCAACCGCACTCAGCGGTGCAATCATAGAATGTACGCGCATCTGGGAGCATGCCTGGTTGAATAACAGCGGTCATAGCGCACCAACAGGAAGTACTATAGATGTAGGCTTGCTCACCCCAGGTACTTCGTTCAATGCAACTACAAACCCCGGCCTGGGCGTATTTATATACCGGAGCACTGCGGGCAGCGGAAGCAACGCTTTTCTCAATGGAACCCTGCGCTGGAACTACGGCGCTCAGGGCATACCAGACAATGCTATAGTAGCTGTGAGAATATTTGCCACCGAAATGGTATATGTGCCTCAGGGAAGTTTTTCTGTGGGCAGCGGAGGTACGGGTACGGAAACGGGAAGCTTTACCGATGGTTCATGGAGTTCCGGAGCCACAATCCCATACCAAATCAGTTCTGAGGCGGCGCTGGGTATTGACAATGCCGCAGGTAAATTATGGGGCACATCTTCTTCCGTATTCTCGACCATAGGTAATGTAGCAGCAGATGCTGAAGCAACACTCGCCGCGGCTTTTCCTAAAGGTTTTGCTGCACTGTACTGCTTGAAATATGAAATTTCTCAGGGACAATACCGCGATTTTTTGAATAGTCTCACTTATGTGCAACAGGCCAGCCGCACCGCGGTTGCGCCGAGCAGTGCGGCAAATACCGCGGCATTAAGTTCAGCAAACCGGAATGGAATAGTCATCCAATCATCGGGCAATGCTGGTGCTTTTCTACCCGCAGTCTATTCATGTAATCTGAATAGCAGCACACCCTATAACAATACAGATGACGGCGAATGGATAGCCTGTAATTTCATCCACTGGATGGATGGTTGTGCCTATCTGGATTGGGCAGGGTTAAGGCCAATGACCGAACTGGAATTTGAAAAAGCCTGCAGGGGTGTTAAGGCTCCCGTAAGCAATGAATATGTATGGGGAAATACGACGCTTACTCTTGCCAATAATATTACAAACCCCGGCGAAACCGGTGAAGTAACCAATACTACAGCTGCCAACGCTGTGTCGATCAATCAACCAAACGTGCAGGGCCCGATGCGTGTGGGAACCTTTGCAGGTTCGGGCACAACGCGTCCGCGAGCCGGTGCTACCTATTATGGAATTATGGAAATGGATGGCAACGTTTGGGAGCCTGTGGTTACCGTGGGGAATACTGCAGGACGATCATTTACCGGCGTTCACGGCAATGGTACTCTGCCCAGGGATGGCAATGCCGATGTTGATTTTTGGCCGGGTATCAATGGTAATTCCACGGATGGTAATGCCAATACCGCTTATGGCGGAACTACAGGAGTTACGAATGCTGCAGGGTCAGGTTTTCGAGGCGGTAGCTGGGAGGATAATACCACTTCCAGGATGAATGTGTCAGATCGCGGTTATGCAGCATACACATACACTACTCGCTTCAGGAATAAAGGGTTCAGGGGCGTGCGCACAGCACAATAATGTTAATTGATATCAGCAATGAAAAAATATCTATTCTGCATCTTGTCCGGATGTAACTTATTGACCCTCTCTGCTCAGTTCAGCGGTGGTACCGGTAAAGGCGATCATTTCTCTGGACAAAGCTTTCAAACGCTCAATGGGGAAACAGTTACCATATACCTGGGCGGCAATGGCCGCGGAGATAATCAGGCGCTGGTTACCGAAGTATTTTTAAGTGATGACATCCAATATTTCGGCGGCAATGGCCGAGGGGATGTACTTGCTTCGGCCTCCTTGTTAAGTTTGGGAGACGACATGCGCTATTCCGGAGGTTCCGGCCGTGGAGATGGGGTATCCGGCTTTAATGGCCAGGTTCTTAGTCAGCGGGTATTATGGCGCGGAGGTCAGTCAACGGGGAATGAAACATCTTCTACAAGAGGAAGCAACTGGTATCCGAACGGCTTGCCTGCAGATACTTCAGAAATAGCCCTGGAAGCTAATTCCAATACCTATGATCTAGTATTGCAAGGCAACCTGCGTATCAAGTCGATTGATTTTAACGGGGCCAACAAGAAGATTGTTGTAGGAGGTTATTCCCTGGTGATTACCGACAAGGTAACCGGAGCCAATGCAACTAATTACATCCGCACGGCAACTCCCAATGCTTGTGTACGCTTTTTCGTACCCAACAACGATTTCCGTCTGATGCCCGTAGGTAATGCTGCCTACAATCCGGTAACCATTGCGAACTATACAGGCGTAATGGATTCCTTTTGTGTATTCGTGAATGATGAAGTGAATGCAAACGGTCTTACCGGACATCCACTGTGGAATATTCCCAGGGTAAAACGTACCTGGTATATAGGCAAGGGCAGCGGCACCTCAAACCTGGGTAATGGCGTTGATTTCGTGTTCGGTTACAACAGCGGCGAGGATTCCGCAATCAGCACGATGAACCTGTTTCACTGGAATGGGAATAACTGGGCGGTACAAACCGGTGGTTCAGCGTCGGCCGGAACCTTCACGTTCACAGGTTATAAAGGTGGCTTCAGCCCCTTCGCTTTGGGTGACGGTGTTTCTCCTTTGCCGGTTTCGTGGCTCGATATGCGTTGTGCCCGCAAGGGAACTCAGGCCGTGGAAGTGCGCTGGAAAACAGCTTCTGAAGAAGGAAGTCAGTCGTTTTACATCCAACGCAGTACAGGAGCGGAGTTCCGGGATATCGACAGCATTCCGGCTGCCGGATACAGCTATGAACCGAAATCTTATTCCTATACAGATCGTGCTGCGCCTGCGGGTACTTTGTTCTACCGCATCCGTCAGCTCGACAGGGATGGAAGGCAGTCCTTCAGCGATGTTTGTGCTACGGCGCAGGCTACCGCTAATGAGCTGCGTGTGATGAGCAATCCCGCAGACAAGGAGTTCAGGGTATGGATTACTGATGCCCTTGCCGGCGCCGGCTACAGCATATACAATGCGGCCGGACAGGAAGTGGCTGCAGGTATCCTGAATTCAGGTATGACCGCCATTCCTACCGCTACATTACCCTCCGGCTGCTACAACTTCAGAATCATGAATGCAGAAAACCCCTTCTTTACGAAGGTGGTGGTACTGCATCCCTGATGAAACAGTCAATACCCGGCTGAACAACCCGGTCCGGGACTGGTGTGTGATTGCATAGTTTCGGGACAGAAGAAAATACACCCCTTCCTTTATTCTTCTTTCCAATCTTTACCGATTGTTGTTCCAAGGTAGCTGAACCCCCGCAAGGGGGTTTGGTATTTTAGTGGTAAGTGATAAGTGGTAAGTGGTAAGTGCGCTGGTTCCTGAGCGCAGTCGAAGGATGATTCCTGAGCGTAGTCGAAGGATGGTTCCTGAGCGTAGTCGAAGGATGGTTCCTGAGCGTAGTCGAAGGATGATTCCTGAGCGTAGTCGAAGGATGGTTCCTGAGCGTAGTCGAAGGATGGTTCCTGCCGGGTGAAGCAGATTGATAGGGGTGCTTGCCTAAGGAATGGTGCGGCTTTTATAGGCTATTATTTCGCCCGCCTGGGCGGGGCTACCGATATGTCATCCCTACGGGATTAACTCCCGGCGTTACCGAAAAAAGGTTAAACGTATGTCATGCACTTACCACTTACCACTACCGATATGTCATCCCTACGGGATTAACTCCCGGCGTTACCGAAAAAAGGTTAAACGTATGTCATGCACTTACCACTTACCACTTACCACTTACCACTTATACCTCCCTATTCACATCCCACTGCTCCATGTAATCGGCTACGCGTCGTACGAACATGCCGCCGAGGGCGCCGTCCACCACGCGGTGGTCGTAGGAGTGGGAAAGGAACATCATCTGTCGTATGGCAATCACGTCGCCGTACTGGGTTTCTACCACGGCAGGTTTCTTGCGGATGGCTCCGGCGGCCATGATGGCTACCTGCGGCTGCGGAATGATGGGCGTGCCCATTACGTTGCCGAAGGTGCCTACATTGGTCAGGGTATAGGTGCCGCCCTGGATTTCATCAAGGCTCAGCTTGTTCTCACGGGCGCGTTTAGCCAGATCATTCACGGCGCGGGCCAGTCCGACCAGGTTCATATTGTCGGCGTTCTTGATTACGGGCACAATCAGATTTCCGTTAGGCTGTGCAGCGGCCATGCCGATGTTTATGTTCTTTTTTCTGATAATCTTATCTCCGTCAACGGAAATGTTAATCATCGGGAAATCCTTAATGGCTTTAACAATGCACTCGATGAAGATGGGCGTAAAGGTGAGGTTTTCGCCTTCACGCTTCTGGAATGCGGCTTTGTTCTTATCGCGCCACTGAACAAGGTTCGTTACATCCACTTCCACAAAACTGGTTACGTGGGGGCTGATCTGCTTGCTGCGCACCATGTTTTCGGCAATCATCTTGCGCACACGATCCATCTCGATGAGTTCATCACCGGCGTTCAGGCTTATGGCAGGCGCTTTTACTTCTACACGCTGCGGTGCAGCAGGAGGCGCAGGAGCAGCTGCAGGAGCAGTCGGCTGAGGCTGCGCTGCGGGAGCAGTTCCCCTGTTGCTTACATGGTTCAGGATATCGGCCTTGGTAACCCGGCCATCTTTGCCGGTTCCGGCAATCTGCTCTAATTCATCCATGCTGATGCCTTCGGTGCGGGCAATATTCAGCACCAAGGGCGAATAAAAGCGACTGCCTCCGCTTAACACTGCCGCAGGAGCAGCCGTATCTTTGGCAGTATTCACGCTTTGAACCACCTGATTTACCACGGCCTCGGCAGGTGCTGAAGTCTGTGGTGCAGAAGCCACGGCTTCCCCTTCTCCGACAATAATGGCCACGGGTTCACCTACCTTCACCACGGCGCCTTCCGGATGCAGGAGTTTTCCAACAATACCTGCCGCCGTGGAGGGAATCTCGCTGTCCACTTTGTCGGTGGCAATTTCCACGATGGGTTCATCCTGGGCTACAGATTCCCCTTCTTTCTTCAGCCAGCGGATGATGGTTGCCTCGGCGATGCTTTCGCCCATCTTGGGCATCAGGATGGTTTTTTCAGCCATAAATTGAAGGTGCAAATTTGCCGAATTTCCGTCAATATTCAGGCTATATGAATCCTGCTTTATTCACGCGTTTTACGCGGTATCTGTAATGAACGTTAAAAGCTGGTAACAGGCAGTATTGGTGGCCCGCTCGATAATGTGTTCGCGGGTGCCGTAGAAATGCCATTTCTGTGCTCTGGTTTCCTGTTTTGAAGCTACTGCAATCCATACCGTTCCCACGGGCTTTTTATCCGTGCCGCCTCCAGGGCCTGCAATGCCGCTGGTGGCAATGGCGTAATCACTTCCGGTTTTGGCGCGTATACCTTCAGCCATGGCTGCAACCACCGGACCGCTCACGGCACCGTGTTCGGCAATGAGGGCATGAGGTACACCCAGTAACGAGGTTTTAAGGCTATTGGCGTATGCTACCACGCCTCCAAGGAATATGGAGGATACGCCGGGTATCAGGGTGAACAAATGGGCAATGTTTCCACCGGTACAACTCTCCGCCAGCGATAATGTGGTTCCGCTGTTCATGAAGGCTTGTGCACAGTGCGCCACGGCTGACGTATCAGCGGCTGCCAGTAAATAGGGCTTGCACTGAGTCAGCAGCTCGTTCCAAAAGGGATCCATGTGCGCTTCCAGAGCACGTTTGTCGGCGCCGGAGGCAGTAAGGCGCAGCCTGATGGTATTCAGCTGGGGCAGGTAAGCCAGTTTGATGTCTGACGGCAGTTGCTGCTCCCAGGGTTCCAGTTCCTTACTCAGGGCGCTTTCCGGTATGTTGATTACCGTTAAAGTGCGATGAACAATGGAAGGTAGCGTAAAATGTTCCCTGATTCTCGGCAGGACTTCGGTTTCGGTGATGTGTTTCATCTCGTAGGGCACGCCGGGCATGCTTACCAGCACTTTACCGTTCCGGTCGAACCACATGCCGGGGGCGGTACCCATTTGGTTCATCAGGGTGCTGCAGGCCTCGGGAAGATCAGCCTGTATCTTATTGATTTCCAATAATCTACGACCTCGTTTGCTAAACAACTGCGTTAAGTGTTGCAATACTGCCTCATCCTGGCGATAGCCACATTCGAAGTACTCGCAGAGGGTCTTTTTGGTGATATCGTCTTTGGTGGGGCCAAGTCCTCCGGTCATAATGACCAGATCAACGCGGGTAAAAGCCTCATCCAGTGCGGCGCGTATGGCATCAGCCCGGTCACCGACTGCGGTTCTGCGGCTTACCCAGATGCCAATCCGGTTCAGTTCTGTACCCAGCCAGGCGCTGTTGGTATCTACTGTCTGGCCAATCAAAAGTTCATCGCCAACGGTTATTATTTCTGCATTCATTGTATAAATACTATAAATTGATGATGGACATTTGGGCTACCCTCATTCCGTCCAGCGCGGCGCTTACGATGCCACCGGCGTATCCTGCGCCTTCTCCACATGGGTACAGATTCTGTAGAACTGGGTGTTGCAGGGTATCTTTATCTCTGGGAATACGCACCGGCGATGAGGTTCTTGATTCTACGCCGACCAGCACAGCTTCGTTGCTTCTGTAGGCCGGCATTTTTTTTCCAATCAGCATCAGCGCCTCGCGAATGGCTTTCGACACCTGTGACGGAAGTGCTTCCCTGAGATCAGAACTGATGATACCCGGCAAATAGGAGCAATCGGGCAGTGTAGCGCTGTGTTTGGCCTGAATGAAGTCTTCCAGCCTTTGGGCAGGCGCGCTCAGGCTGCTGCTCATGCTGTGGGCTTTTTGTTCCCAGCAGGCCTGGAATT
>JAGWYC010000395.1 GCA_018969565.1 Bacteroidota bacterium
AGGGCGGTTGGGTCGGCGACCCCTTCGATACCCATCCCCGAAACATTACGCAGAAACCGGCCGCATTTCTAAACGCACTTGAAGCCGCACTTCCCGAAGAAAACAGCTATGCCTTAGCCTGGAAAGACTGGTGTGAAACTTCTGAGGGCCGATATCAGCAAATCAAATCTGAACTTCCCTGGTCAGAATGGACGGCGCTGGAATATATCTTCAACAATATGCCGCAAGGAATCACCTTGCAATTGGGTAATAGTATGCCCGTACGTTACGCCGCCTGGTTATGTCCCAGGAATACAAACGCCGTGTTCGCCAACCGGGGCAGCAGCGGAATAGATGGCTCTGTTTCCACGGCGCTCGGCTATGCACTGGCGCATCCGGATGAACAGGTGCTTCTGATTACAGGCGATATCAGCTTCTTTTATGACAGCAACGCCCTTTGGATAGATGAGAAACCGGAGAACCTCCGCATCATCGTACTCAACAACAGCGGAGGCAACATCTTCCGCATCATAGATGGCCCGGGCAAGCTTCAGGTGACGCAAAAGTATCTGGTGATGGAAGCACAGCGAAGTGCTGTGGAGTTGGCCAAGTCCCTGCACTGTTCCGCCCGCAGTTATCATGAACTGCCCGGTGAGCATGAATTAAACAACTTCTTCCATGAGAAAGGACCTGTAGTGATGGAACTGCAATTTCCGGCAGACAGCGGCCCAAGTGTACTGGAAATCATCAAAGGAACCTAATTCCTTCAGCGCTTCAAGGGCTTATCCCTAACTTTGTAACGTGCTGCTTCAGGAACTTTCTGCCATCAGCCCAGTTGACGGGCGATACCGGAACAAGACCGCCGCGCTCGCGCCGTTCTTCTCTGAATTTGGGTTAATACGCTATCGTGTACTTGTTGAAGTTGAATACCTGTTCGCCCTGGCGGAAGCAGGAATACCTGGTTTCGACGGCGATGCACTGAAGCAAAAAACGGCACAACTGCGCGGTATTTACCAAAATTTCGAACCCGCTCATGCCGAACAAATTAAGAACACGGAAAAAACCACCAACCACGATGTAAAGGCTGTGGAATATTTCGTGAAGGAACAACTGGATCTGCTGGGACTAAGCGGTTTAAGGGAATGGGTTCATTTCGGGCTTACTTCTCAGGATATCAACAATACTGCAATTCCATTGAGCCTTAAAGAGGCCTGCAATCAGATATTGTTTCCGGAACTGAACCAAGTCTGTGAGAAACTCAAATCCATGTCGCAGTCCTGGATGCAGGTACCCTTGCTGGCGCATACCCACGGACAGCCAGCTTCTCCCACGCGACTGGGTAAAGAAATCTATGTATTCGTCAGCCGACTCGAAGCGCAATTGGAACAGCTTCGGAACATTGACTACAGCGCCAAGTTCGGGGGCGCTACCGGTAATTTCAACGCGCATCATGTAGCCTACCCGGGAATAGACTGGGAGTTTTTTGCCAACAACTTTGTAAATCAGCAATTAGGCCTGAGCCGAAGCGCAGTAACCACACAAATTGAGCATTACGACAACCTGGCTGCGCTATTTGATGCCTTCCGGAGAATTAATACCATTCTGATAGATCTGTGCCGCGATATATGGTCGT
>JAGWYC010000054.1 GCA_018969565.1 Bacteroidota bacterium
TCATATTGCCGGAATCAGGGCAGCAAGGTAATCAAGGGAAATTGGATGCTTCCTGACGCTTATCAGGTGTATGCTAAGGGACTGCGGTTTAACTTGCTGACGTGGCTACCTATCCGGGACTCAGTGAAGCCGAAGCAGCGCAGCGGCTGCTGCAGGATGGCTTCAATGAACTGCCTGCTGCGCGACCTAAAACGCTCGGGCGCATTGCCGCAGAAGCATTGAGAGAACCTATGTTCCTGCTGCTGATTGCCTGTGGTGTGCTCTACATGACCTTGGGCGATTATCGCGAAGGCCTGATGATGCTGGCGGGCATGTTGCTGATTATTGCCATCACCTTCGGTCAGTACCGCCGCACGGAACGCGCCCTGGAAGCCCTGCGCAGCCTGGCCTCTCCACGGGCTTTGGTATGGCGCGACGGACAAAGCCTGCGCATCCCCGGAAACAGGGTGGTGCGCGGCGACATCCTGGAACTCCATGAAGGCGATCGTATCCCCGCAGACGCTGTTTTGCTGGAAGCTGAAGGCATCATGGTGGATGAATCGCTGCTTACCGGTGAATCTGTACCGGTACAGAAACATCCCGAATCCCCTGAAAACAACAAACTGTTCAGCAGCACGCTGATGGTGGCCGGTCGAGGTATTGCCCAGGTTACAGAAACAGGTGCCTCCACCCGATTCGGAAGCATCGGCGCTTCTCTGAATGCCATACAAACCGGACCCACGAGGCTGCAATCTGAATTGAAACGCCTTATTCGCGTGCTTGGACTGGCCGGTATCGGTATTTGCATCATGCTGGTGTTCCTGTTCTTTGCCAAAGGCACCGCGTTCATTCCCTCGCTACTGCATGGTTTATCGGCGGCCATGGCCATCCTTCCCGAAGAATTCCCTGTGGTGATGACGGTATTTCTGGCCCTCGGCGCCTGGCGTTTATCGCGTTCTCAGGTGCTCACCAGACAGCCCGCCGCCATCGAAACTTTGGGTGCATCCAGCATCCTATGTACGGACAAAACGGGAACCATCACCCTGAATAAGATGAGCCTGCACAGTCTGTTTACCGATGGTAAGCGATGTACCACGCAAGACCCCGATGCCCGAAATCTGCTGCATGCCCTGCGCAGTGCCACACCCGCTTCTTCCTCCGACCCTATGGAACATGCCATCCACGAATCCTGGGAGGCACTGGGCGATGGTGCAGCATCCATTCCTGAAACGGTGAAGGAATACCCGCTGAAACACGGATTTCCGGCCATGTCGCATGTGTACCGGGAGGGGAATGCGCATCGTGTATATGCCAAGGGTGCACCTGAATTGCTGATTCGCCTCTGCCTTCCTGATACTGAACAAAGAAGAAACTGGGAAGAGGCGTTGACTGCAATGGCCTCGGAAGGTCTGCGGGTGATTGCCGTGGCAACAGCTCAGGTGGAACATGGTCTTCTGCCGGAAGAACAGCGTGATTTCGCCTTTGAGCTGCTCGGACTGGCCGGACTGAAAGACCCCGTTCGGCCTGAGGTTCCCGGCGCGGTGAATGACTGCGCCCGTGCCGGTATTCGCGTGCTGATGATTACAGGCGATTACCCGCTAACTGCCTCCAGTATTGCCAAAGATGCAGGTATTTCCGGATGGAACAAGGTTTTATCCGGCGCGGAAATCGAAGCCATGAGCGATGCGGAACTCCGTGAGTGCCTGAAATCGGTATCAGTTTGTGCCCGTGTGGTGCCTGGTCAGAAGCTGCGCATCGTTGAGGCGCTGAAGGCCGACGGTGAAGTAGTGGCCATGACCGGCGACGGTGTGAACGATGCTCCTGCGTTGAAGGCCGCCGATATTGGAGTCGCTATGGGAGGAAAAGGCACGGACGTCGCGCGGGAGGCTGCCTCGCTGGTGTTGCTCGACGACAACTTCGCTTCCATTGTAGCCGCCGTCCGTCTGGGCCGCCGCATCTACGATAACCTCGGTAAAGCCATGTCCTATATCCTGGCTATTCACCTGCCCATCATCGTGCTGACCATGTTGCCGGCTTTTCTGCCCGAAACTCCGGTATTGCTGCTGCCCCTGCATATTGTGTTTATGGAATTGATTATAGACCCAGTTTGTTCCATTGCCTTTGAATCGGAGCAGGAAGAGCCGAATATCATGCAACGTCCACCACGCAAGGCCGGAAAGCGCTTCTTCGGCCTCCGCGATGTGGCTGCAAGCCTGGCGCAGGGACTTCTGCTGCTGGCAGCCGTAGTTGCTGTATATGCCTATTGTTTCCTGCATGGATACAGCGAAGGCAGCCTGCGCGCAACCACGTTCTCCACCCTGATACTCGGCAATATGCTGCTCATCCTCACCGGATTATCCCGCAGCCGCAGTGTCTGGAAGGTTTTGGCTGAAGGGAATAAGGCCCTGTTGCTGATTCTGGGCATTGCCTCTGGTTTGCTGACCTTAATCCTGCTGCTCCCCGGACCCGGCAGCCTCTTTTCATTCGAAAAACCTGCACTGCACCAACTGCTACCGGTGCTGCCCGCATTGGCATCCATGCTGTTCGTGCTCGAAATGATGAAACTCATGAACAAACGTGTAAAACGTATGGCAGCTTCCTAGGCTTATGTTGAATTTTGCACGCACATGAAGACCCGGGATTTTACTGAAGTACAGCGCATGCGCATCTGGTGGGTATGGGGATTGCTGGGGGTTCTGATGTTGATGTACAGCTACGCGGCGTTCAGGCAGTGGTACGGTCCCGGAAGTTGGGGCAACAACCACGCCCCCGACTGGATGCTGGGTGTGGTACTCGTTTTTTTACTGTTTATTCCGGTGTTTGTGTTTATCATGAAGCTGGAAACGCGCCTTGATGCGGAAGGAGTAAGTTTTCGCTTCTTTCCGCTGCATCGCCGATGGCAGAAGTTCGCCTGGTCAGAAGTGGAACGCGCCTGGGTGCGCAAATACCGCCCGATTGCAGAATATGGCGGCTGGGGCTTTCGCGGACTGCCCGGGGGCAACAGCAGGGCCTATTCCATAATCGGTGATTACGGCATTCAACTACTGCTGAAAAACGGGAAGCGTATTCTGATTGGCACGCAAAACGCGCTGCAAGCAGAACAAGTGCTGGAACGATTGTCAGAAAAGGCCGGTTTTATACCGGAAGCAGATCCTGCCGAAAAAAGTTAAAAACGGAAGGTAAGTCCTTCTTCTGCCACCGCCGTGGCCGGAAACACTTCCTGTGCCTCGGCAAGCAGACCTTCGGTATCGCGGTAACGCGCCGAGAAATGCCCAATCAACAGTTGCTTTACTTCGGCAGCATGAGCCAGCAAGGCCGCCTGTTTTGCTGTGGTGTGAAAAGTGCTTACCGCACGGTCCAAAAGGTCGTGCATGAAGGTGGCCTCATGGTACAACAAATCAACACCCCGGATACTTTTTGCCAGGTCGGGCAAATAAATGGTATCGCTGATATAGGCATAGCTGCGTGGCGCTCTGCCGGGGTTGGTGAGTACATTGTTGGGAATGCGTATGCCGTCGGGTTGCACAAAATCTTCACCTGCCAGCAGGGCTTCATAAGCCGACACAGGGATTCGATGTTCATCGCAGGCTTCCCGGTTCAGATGACGCAGCGGAGTCTTCTCCCTGAAAATAAACCCGGTGCAGGGGATGCGGTGTTCGAGCGGAATACTGTGTACGCTGCACTGCGCGGTTTCCAGCAGCAATTCAGAAGCTTCGGGATTGGTAATCAGGTAGCTGAGTTCGAATTTCAGTTCCACATGCGAAGCGCTGAGCATCTGCTCCATCAGCCCTTGCAGCCCCGCAGGTCCTGCAATGAGCAGAGGCTCTGTGCGACCGCCCAGGTTCATGGTGCTGAGCAGCCCGGGAAGCCCGAAAAAATGGTCGCCGTGCAGATGGCTGATCAGGATATAACGGATGCGCGAAAAACGAATACCGTGCAGCAACAATTGCCGCTGTGCACCTTCGCCGCAGTCCACCAGAAAGTGCGAACCATCCAGACTGACAAACTGTGCTGAATGGTGCCTGGTTTTGGTAGGCGATGCAGAGCTGGAGCCAAGGATGGTAACTTCAAAAGGCGGATTCATCCTTCCTGGTCGTCGAAGCTGCGCAACAGATCCTGTTCAATTTGTTCCATATACACGTAATCGGCGGCTTCATCATCGGAAGGGATGCAATGCAGTCCGATCATTTCCATTTGAGGTATCAGCGATTCGTTCAGCTCGCTGATGACAATGATACCCGCCTGCTGCCTGTTTCTGTTATACAATTCCTTCACCTGAAACAATTCTTCATCGCTGATCTGTTCAATACTGGCGCAGTTAATCACCAGGTTGGGATTCTGGCTTGCGGCTTCCAGCAGTTGCTGTACAAACTGACTGTTGTCGTGAAACTCAAAGCGGGGCGAGGTCATGCGTACATAGACGTAGTGGTCGTGGACTTGCAGGGTATGGCTCATAACTTCCGAAGTATGGATATACAAAATACAACATTAGGACCCTGAAACCCCTAATGCCGGGTGTATTTTTTTAAAGGAATTTTATGAATCCGCTAAATCAGACAACAGGCTGCATGACCTGTTTTACGGCATCCAGCACCTCTTCCAGGCTGGCGCGACGGATGCAGGGCGAATCCGGATACACGCAGTGAATCTGGTCGCAGGGATTACATTCCAGCACGTGGTGCACCAGGGCATTCCGTTCTGACCAGGGATAGAATACCTCGCGCACGCCCGGTCCGTAGATGCCCACCACGGGCGCGTTCATGGCACAGGCGATGTGCAGGGGTCCGCTTTCATTTCCTACAAAAAGCGCAGCCTTTACACATAGGGCGGCGAAGTGGTTCAGGCTGAACTGCGCGGGAAAAACCTGCACGGGAACCTCCATAGTGGCGGCAAGCGCCTGCAAGGCCTCCTGCTCATCGGGACCTCCGGGAAGCACGATGCTCAGACCATACTGTGCATGCAGCTGTCTGGCCAGTGCCGCGAAGCGTTCCGCCGGCCAGCGCCGTAATTCCCGCCGGGCGCCTGTATGCAATACGGCAAATGGCCCGTTTACGTTGTTGTGCAGCCAGGCCCCGGTTTCTTGTTCCGCCGCAGTTCCGGGATACAGTTGGGCCGGCTCAAAGGGAATGCCGCGCAGTAATGGTTCCACAATGCGGAAATTCGTCTGCAGTTCATGCGCCTGTTTTCCGCGTTGGGCGAAACGCACCGTGGCACGATCCACGCGTAGCTTCGGCAGGTAGCGCAGGCTTTTAAAGAAGGTGTTCCAGGTTCCGCGCAACTCTGCCACCAGGTCAAAACGACGGTTCCACTGCGCCACATCGGTGAGTATTTCATCCACATGCGGGTCATGGGCCAGCAGTTCGCGGTTGAAGGGCTTGCACAGCACGCTGAGTCTGGCCTCCGGATAACGTTTCTTCAGCAGCGCAAACACATGCGTACAGGTGGCCATATCGCCGATTTCATCCAGCTTCACACAGAGAATATGCCGGATGTCGGGTTGTTTTCTGCGCAAACGGCGGATCAGACTGCTGAGCAGCATATTGGCCAGGTACAGCCTTTGTTCCGCGTCCGGCAGCAGTCGCTTCATTCGGCAGGGTACAACGGGAAGATCAGGGGCCGGGAAGGCGCAGCGTCGCTTTCGATCGGAGCCACCTGCAGGTTCAGCAGGTACAGGCCGTCGGCGGCTTCTTCAGGGACATAAATCAGTTCCGTGATGGTAGCCTCCTTGCGCGGCTGTGCAGGATACTGCCACCAGGCGTGGTGAGCCAAGAGCAGGCCTCCGTCGTCTTCGCGGTCCACCGAAGGAACATCGCAAAGCCAGTGCTTTACACCTGCTTCCGCGGCGGCAGCCAGGGCTTCCGCTTCAAACCAGGCGGGATTCGTTCCGGTATAATCGCGCTCGCGCTTGCCGGTATCGTTGGGCAGGCTGCGGATGATGAGGGCTTCCACGCCGGGATGGTATTGCAGGGCTTCGCGAATCTGCGCCGCCGTAATGACCCGGTCATCACCGCGCTGCTCGGGTTCCACACTGAGCAGCAGGGCGCTGAAAAAAAACTGATTCATCACGCGGTGCACGCTGACCGGCTCGCGCATGATGTGGCCCATGGATTCTGTATGGGTGCCGTTGCCATGCGGGTAGAAGGAAAGCAGGTCGCAGTTGGCCGAACCGCCTTCTGCCACCTTGCCTACAAAGCTGCCGGCGCGGAAGGGACTCATCTGCACCGGCCCGAGGCCAAAGGCGCGGATGCCTCCGCCGTCGCGACGTACAGGCAGTGACAGGTCATGGCCATGTGTCAAATCACAACGGTACACACGCTCATTCAGGGTCAATTGCACATTCACCTTTCAAAGATGCTTGTTCCCCGGGTTTGCTGCAACCCTGTTCGCATTTACCTTTGAACTGCATGAATGCCTACGAGCTGAAACGCTTTTTCAAGGTTATCCTGTTCCTGCTGGCCCTGCTGATTGGCAGTGTGACGCTGTATTTCAGCAACCGGCTGGTGCGCAAGCTGGCGGTGGAAGAGCGCAAGAAGGTGGCCCTTTGGGCGGAGGCTCAGAAGAAGATTGTTTCGGCCAGCGAAGAAGAAGCGGGCTTCTTCCTGCGCATCCTGGAAGAAAATACCACCATCCCGGTTATCCTGGAAAGCGACGGGCTTCTGATTCCGCGCAACCTGGATTCGCTGCGCTCACTGGACACGGCCTGGGTGCGGAATCAGATGTTGCTCTTCCGCGACCAGAACGAGCCCATCAGCATACGCATTGATGAAAATACCATCAACAGGGTGTATTACGGTGAATCGCTGCTGCTGCGGCAACTGCGCTATTATCCCATGTTTGCCCTGGCCCTGGTAGCGGTGTTCACACTGGTTTCCTACTTCGCCTTCAGCTATTCCCGCAAAAGCGAGCAAAACCAGGTTTGGGTGGGTCTGGCCAAGGAAACCGCCCATCAGCTCGGAACCCCTATTACCAGTCTGGCCGGCTGGATTGACTACCTCGAGGCGGAACTGGGCTCGCTGCCCGACGATGCCGCCGCCGAGATGCGCAAGGACATCATCCGGCTGAACATCATCACCGAACGCTTCAGCAAGATTGGCTCCGAGCCCATCATCCGCGATGTGGACATCAACCGCGCCCTGGAACGCGCCATCAGCTACATGGAAACGCGCAGCGGCTCGGGCGTGGTCTATGAATTTCATCCGCTGAGTAAAACCGTATTCTGTCCGCTGAACAATAACCTCTTCGACTGGGTCATCGAGAACCTGTCCAAGAACAGCATGGACGCCATGGAAGGGCAGGGGCGCATCACCTTCACCCTGACCGAAAAAGATAAATTCATCGCGCTGGATGTGAGCGACACCGGAAAAGGTATTCCTTCAAACAAGTTCAAAACCGTGTTCAAACCGGGCTATACCTCGCGCCTGCGCGGCTGGGGCCTTGGTTTGTCGCTGGCCAAACGCATCATCGAGAACTACCACCGGGGGCAGATTTTTGTGAAAGAATCCGCGCCCGGACATACTACCTTCCGCATCTTGTTGCGCAAGTCCGTGCAACGTTCCGGCTAAACTTTCGTCTTTATCTCATCCGCTATGCGCTTTTTACTGACCCTGTTCCTTCCGGTTTTGAGTTTCCTGCCGCGACTGGAAGCGCAAAGCTGCAAGGTGGTTTCAGCGGATTATGTATGCGTTTCCGAACTGATTTCCTTCAAGGTGCAGGTGAGCGGAGGAAGCGCCACAGGCTGGTCCTGGGCCTTCGGCGACGGACAGACCTCCACCCTCAGCGAGCCGGGAAATCGCTATGCCAAGGCAGGCACCTACACCGTTCAGGTGACGGTTCAATTAGCCGGAGGCGGTTCTTGTCAGGCGCAGAAAACCATTGAAGTTTATGCGCTTCCCAATGCGCAACTTTCCCTGGTTTCCATAGACAGTTGTCTGAACAGCAATAAAATCTGCCTGAAAGACCTGTCGAAGCCCGCCACTGCTTCCCAACAAATCACCTCCCGCATTATCCTTTGGGACGATGGCGCGGCAAGCAGCAGCAGCACCCCGGCGGCCGACCCCATTTCCTGCCACAGCTATGCCCGCAAGGGTGTTTTTCAGGTGTTGATGGAAGTGGTGGACAACAAAGGCTGCAAAGCCCGTGCAAGCATCCGCGCCGCCGTGGTGGACGATATCCGCGCCCGCTTCAGCTATCAGCTCCGCGATTACTGCGACTCGGCGGTAGTTTGCTTTGACGATGCCAGCGATACCGGAAAAGCCAGCATGGCTCAATGGCAGTGGAAACAGAACGGAACCACGCTGAGCAAGCCCAGGTCCTGGTGTACCACCCTGAAGAGCGCCGGCGACCTCCGTTTGCAGTATTGGGCCGAAAACCAGTACGGCTGCCGGGATACCTTCAACGATACCATCCGCTACCGCCCCACGGTGCTGAACCCGAAGATCCGGATGAACATTCACCGCACCTGTTACGGGAAGAAGGAACTCTTCACCACCGAAACCGACAGCATTCCCGGTGCGCGCTACTTCTGGAACCTGTACGATATCCGCGAGTCCGGCAACCGCATCTATTCCACCGATACGGCAGGTGTTTTTGCCGTGGAACAGCCCGGCCGCTACCGCATCACTCTGCAAGTGGTAAAAGGCTACTGTGTAGCCCGCGTGGACGACACCCTGCTCGTTTTGGGCCCAAAGGCGCTGGCCAAGCTGGGCAACGACGTGCAATGCCGGCTGCGCGATACCGTGTATTTCGAAGACCGCAGCGATTACTGGGGCGTTACCCGGCCCGGAAGAATCTGGTTCTTCAACGACATGAAGGCTGCTTCCTGCACCACGCGCAACAGCAGCAAGCCCGATTACAGTTGCAACTACAGCCTGCAAAAGCTGGCGCGACACTGGTATGCCGACAGCCAGCGCTGCTGGTTTCCCACGCTGATTGTGCGGGATTCGGCAACAGGATGCGCCGATACCATGCCGCTGACCGTGCGCGTCCGACGTATGGAGCAGACCGACATCTACACGGTAAAACAGCCGCCCCTGTTCTGTACCGGGCAGTTGGTGGAATTCCGCCGCGCCAAAAACGACCCCTGCGAAATCCCGGTGGTGAAGTTCAAGAGCGACCGCTACAACAGCGACACCTTCATTCCCTTTAAATATTCCTACCGCTATCAGAAAGGCAAGGGCTGGCAAACACCCGGCTTCATCCTGCTGGCGGGGAGCCTGCAAAAGGCCAAACCCGGTCCCGGCGGAACCATACAATTCACACCCGGCAGCAATTACTGTCTGGACACCATGTGGAAAGACAGCATGCTGCACCTGCTGCGCACACCCGATCCGTCTGTGGACCTGCGCATCCTGAGCGAGTGCAAGCCCTACAAGGTGCGCGCCTACTTCCGCAGCCGGGAATTCGACAGCCTGAAGTTCCTGTATTTCGACTGGGGCGACGGCCACATCACGTATATCAATCCCAAAGGCCGCGATACCATTCTGGACAGTCTGGACCACGTGTATGCCAAAGCCGGCCGTTACGACCTGTTCAGCCTGGCGGAAAACGTGCGCAAATGCGAAGGGCGGCACAACGACCAGATTGCCCTGGGCAGCTTCATCAACATCACCACCCCCGGCGGCTCCTGTCCGGGCGCATCGTATCAGTTCAGCGTGCAGACCGGCACCTACCGCGGCTCACCCATCAAGCCCGGAAACGGCGCCACAGCCATCCGCTGGCTCATGGGCGACGGAACGGAATACCGCGACAGCTTCCAGACCCTGACCCATCAATACCGCAGCGGCGGCAGCTTCCTGGTGCGGGTGGAGCTCACCGACAGCGCAGGCTGCAAAGACACCGGCACGGCACTGTTTCAGGTTACCGATGTGCGTGCGGGCATCCGCCTGCCGGCAAGGCGCTTCCTGTGCAGCGAAATCATTCAGTTCTACGATTCCTCCTATCTGCTCTTTGCCGCACCCGGAGAAAAGATTACAGGATATTGGTGGTCTTTCGGCGCGGCGGGCAACTTCTCCACCCTGAAAGACCCCTTTAAATCCTATACCCAGAGCGGAACCTATGTGGTAACGCATTCCGTGGTAACCAGCAACGGCTGCCGCGACACCATCCGGCGCACGGTGAAGCTGGACGGCCCCGAACCCGACTTCATCATTG
>JAGWYC010000055.1 GCA_018969565.1 Bacteroidota bacterium
CGGTAAAACAGAACAATACAGCATCTTCCGCAATGCGGCACTGGGTGGGCCATCTGCCGGGAAGGAGGGAAGCCTGAATTTCAGTATTGCACAGGTGCTGATGGCTAAAATGATGAAAAAATCAGACAGTGCTTCAAAGCCGGGAAATGTAAACCTGATCGATAATCTGAACATCCGCGGAGGTTATAACTTCTTGGCAGATAGTTTTCAGCTCAGTGATATTCAACTTTCACTCAATACCCGTTTATTAAGCAAGGTCGGTATTCAGTTCGATGCATCCTGGGACCCATATACCCGCGATGCGAAAGGACGTTCAGTGAATAAGTTCGAATGGACTGTAACCCGCCGCCCCCTGCGCTTTAATCAGTTCCGTTTAAGCCTGAACACGGGCCTCAACCCGGATGTACTGAAAGGTAAAAAAACACCGGCGCAGGCGGCTCGACGCGACCGCTACACGGAAGGAGAGTGGGGAGATATACAAAACCGCTATGGTGACTTCTATGACTTCAATATCCCTTGGAATCTTTCCCTTAACTACAACTATTCCCTGAACAAGTCAGGATTGAAAACCGTTGTGAATAACGTCATTAATTTCAGTGGGGATCTAAGTCTGACTCCTCAATGGAAGATAGGCTACAACACCGGGTATATTATTAACAAAAAAGCCTTTAGTTTCAGTCAGTTTACGGTAACTCGAGACCTGCACTGCTGGCAAATCAGTTTTCAGTGGATACCCGATGGATTGAGGAAGAGCTGGGTATTTACCCTCAGCCCGAAATCGGGAATCTTGCAAGACCTCAAGTTGAATAAGAAGGTGTTGTGGAATGAGATCAGGTAGAATGGTAACTGTCATGGTGAGGCTCTCGAACCATGACAGTATTCGAAACCTCAATGGTTCTACATCCTCACCATGACAGAACTGCAAGACTGTCCATGGGCACATTCCTAAATGTTCACCATGACTATTTCTTCAAAACCCTCAATCCTTCCACTTAATACTGCATCCGATGGCTCTGGTTCCAGTAATGGTTACGTTTTTACCTGCCTGGATTTCTGCAATGGCTTCGGCTACAAAATGACGATCCGCCTTGGCAGCGTCTTCGTAGTTATTGTCAATAGCGCCAACGTATTTCACCACAAGTTTGCCTTTTTCTTTCAGAAGCAGATATACATGAGGGGTTTTCAAGGCTCCGTAGGCTTTGGCTACGTCCTGGCTACGGTCATACAGGTAGGGAAATGTGTATCCTTTTTCCTGAGCGCGTTTCTGCATGTTGTCGTAGCTGTCATCAGGAACTTTGGCGCTGTCATTGGGGTTGATGGCAATGACGGGAAATCCCTGCGGTTTGAATTTCTTATCCAGATCAATAATCCGTTGCTCGTATTTAATCGCATAGGGACAATGATTGCAGGTAAACACAACAATGAAGCCTTTAGCATCCTTCATATCGGCAAGGCTGAACAGCTTTCCATCTATATTTTTCAAACGGAAATCAGTAGCAGTGTCTCCAGCAACGTAAGCGGCAGTTTGCTGATTCATTGATAGCCCGACAATTCCGGTGAATGCCAGCAGGGCTGTGGTGTATAGAATATTTCTTTTCATGGTTCTTGAATGAATTGAATTAAAGAATTGGTCGTTGGAAATGACTGATCATGAATTTTTTTATGTCCTTTTCCGAGTATAAGTGTGAAGGGAATATTGCCTTGCCACAACTCAGAAATACCTCTGATCAGCGCATCATGGTCCACTTCGTCTATCAGATAGCCCGGGTTTGTGAAGCCCTTTTTGAGCATTAAAGCAGCCGCTTTTTCCGAATGTTCTTTCATATCGAAGCTGAAAAAACTGAAATTTACCGGTGCAGAAGCTGCTTTTAAGGCACTATCGGCAGCAAAGAACAAGGGTAGTTCCTGCACGCATGGTCCGCACCAGGTGGCCCAGAAATTCACCACATGCACCACTTGAGAATCGCATTGATATTCTTTTAGCAATTCGAGAATATCAGCGGTATGCAAGGGTGTTAGGTTAGCAGTTTCAGCAGGTACATGCTTCTGGCCCTGTACTAATGGACACAACAGGAATAAAGCCGCTGGCAGGAACAGGGCACGCATGGCAAGGTTAACGCCGGATACCCGCGTAATGTTCAGCCTTCGATGCGCATATTGTGGAAGACTTTGATGACGTCATCGTCTTCTTCCAGCTTATCCAGCAGTTTTTCAACATCTGCACCTTGTTCGGCATTGAGCACCTTGAAATCGGTCGGCAAACGTTCAAATTCAGCAGTGGTGATTTCAAACTTCCGTTCTTCCAACGCCTTCTGGATATTGCCGAAATCCGTAAACCCGCCGTACATCACGATATGCTCGTCTTCTTCAAACAGTTCATCCACTCCAAAGTCAATCATTTCCAATTCCAGCTCTTCCAGGCTCATGTTGGGGTTCTTCATCACTTTAAACACACTTTTGCGATCAAACAGGTAGTTCAGAGAGCCGGTAGTACCCACTTCACCGCCTGACTTGCTGAAATAGGCCCGAACGTTAGCAATCGTTCTGGTTGGGTTATCCGTATTGCATTCCACCACAATGGCAACTTTATGCGGGCCGTTTCCTTCATAAACCATTTCCTTGAAGTTGTCCACTTCCTTATTTACCGCACGCTGAATGGCACGGTCAATATTATCCTTGGGCATATTGGCTGCCCTGGCATTTTGAATGATGGCTCTAAGTCTGGAGTTCGTATCCGGATCGGCACCTCCTTCTTTGGCAGCCGTGGAAATCTCACGACCGAGTTTGGTGAAGACCTTAGCCATGCTGGCCCAGCGCTTAAACTTGCGCTCTTTGCGGAATTCAAAAGCACGTCCCATGCGGCAAAGATACACAGGCCCGCAGTGAAGAATAAATACTTCTCCAAGGGTTTGATAACTTCGCATGATGAATCAGGTTAAAAGTATTCCGAATATGTTCCATCCTGATACGGTTGCGGGCTTGCATGCGCGGCTGGATATGCTGAACAGCGATACCGGGCGCTTATGGGGGAAAATGACCGTGTCTCAGATGCTGGCTCACTGTTGTATCCCGTTCGAACAAGCATTGGGCATGCGCAGCGACGGTCCCGGTATATTTATGAAGTTAATCCTGCGCAGTTTCTTCCGGAAGAGTATGGTCAACGAAGTTCCTTATCGTCAGAATTTGCCCACGGCACCATCTTTTGTTATTGACGATGAGCGCAATATAGAAGAAGAGCGTGGTCGCCTGAAAATGTTGCTTGACCGGTTCAGTAAGCTGGGAGCGGCCGCTTTTGAAGGAAAAAAACAAATCAGCCTGGGATCGCTCAGTGCCCGGGAATGGAACAACCTGATGTACAAACATCTGGACCATCACCTGCGGCAGTTTGGCGTTTGAACATCAAGGCCGTTCAACGTCTTTCAAGCAGTTTTTCAATGGCTTGGTCGTACGCTGTGGCGAAGTCTTTCACCGTACCCCAGTCTTCATCATCCACAAGCAGATGCCCGGGAATTGTGCGACCAATCACCGTACAAGGTACACCGTGCATCTCGGCAATCTGTTCGATCATCGCTAAATCTTCTTCCCCGGAAACAGTCATAATGGCCCGGCTCTGAGATTCACCGAACAGCCAGGCATCTTTGCGAATAACCGGATTGGAATGTATCCTGAAGCCAATATTTCCGGCTTTAGCAGATTCCATCAGGCTGATAAATAATCCGCCTTCACTGATGTCGTGGCAGCTTTGCACTTGAGCACTACGTATCATCTGTTTCAAAGCCTGTTGTAAGGCAAACTCATGATCCAGGTTGAATTCAGGGCAAGGGGAATAGGCGACTTTGTGATACTTGGCAAGATATTGACTGCTGCCGATGTCTTCATGCTGATGTCCTAACAGCACAATGGGATGTCCGGGTGCTTTAAAATCCAGTGTGGTGATGTATTCCTGGCGTTCAATAACGCCCACCATGCCTATGGTAGGTGTTGGGTAAACGGCAGTTCCGTCGCTGCTTTGGTTATAGAAACTCACATTGCCTCCGGTTACCGGAGTGTCGAATTTCCGACAGGCTTTGCCCATGCCGTCAATGGCGTGTTTAAACTGGAAATAAACCTCCTTATTGTAAGGGTTTCCAAAATTCAGGCAATTGGTGATGGCTGTGGGTTCTCCACCGCTGCAAACAATGTTTCTTGCGGCTTCTGACACGGCGATTTGTGTGCCCTTATCAGGGTCGGCGTAGATATAGCGACTGTTGCAGTCAACGGTTAGTGCCAGACTTTTTTCCGTTCCTTTAATTTTTACCACTGCTGCATCACTGGGGCGATTGGTGCTCTGCATCACGGTACCTACCATGCTGTCGTATTGCCTGTATATCCAACGTTTGCTGGCAATATTCGGCTCGGCTGCCAGGAACAATGCTACCTCTTTCAGATTTTGGGGAATGTCAATTTGATTCTGATGGAAGGCTTCAATATGCCTGAAATAGCCGGGGGTTTCCCATTCGCGTTTGTACACGGGAGCTCCTCCGCCGAGCACCAGGCTTTCCGCAGGTATGTCACCTTCCAGATGCCCATTCATGAAATAACGCACCCTGCCGGTGTCGGTAACCACACCTATTTGCGCAAAAGTGATTTCCCATTTGCGGAATACGGCTTCGGCCTCAGCTTCTAAACCTTTTTTTACTACCACAAGCATGCGTTCCTGACTTTCACTCAGCAGGATTTCCCAGGGTTTCATGTCGCTCTGACGCAGCGGTACTTTGTCGAGCCACACATCCATACCGGTACCACTTTTTGCACTCATTTCGCTGGTGGAACAGGTGATTCCTGCCGCGCCCATATCCTGGATGCCCACCACTGCTCCGGTATCAATCAGTTCCATGGTGGCTTCCAGGATCAGCTTTTCCCAAAAGGGGTCGCCAACCTGAACGCTGGGTAAATCATTGGCTGCGTCTTCGCCGATGTCTTTCGATGCAAAAGCAGCACCGTGAATTCCATCCTTGCCTGTGGCTGATCCAAAGATGTACACAGGATTACCGGGGCCTTCAGCGGAAGCACTTACCGTTTTACCCGCTTCGACCAATCCAACGCTCATGGCATTTACCAGTATATTGGTTTCGTAGCAGTCGTCGAAATACACTTCACCGCCTACCGTTGGAATACCAAAGGCATTGCCATAATCTCCTATGCCTTTCACCACACCTTTCAGCAACCATTGTGTGCGTTCGGTGTTGATATTGCCAAAGCGCAGAGAGTTCAGTTGGGCGATGGGTCTTGCACCCATGGAAAATACATCGCGATTAATTCCACCTACGCCTGTTGCCGCTCCCTGATAGGGTTCAATGGCGCTGGGATGGTTATGACTTTCTATTTTGAAACAGCAGGCAAGTCCATCGCCAATATCCACCAAACCCGCATTTTCTTCACCGGCCTTAGTAAGCAGTTTGCTTCCTTCTCGGGGAAGCGTTTTCAGCCAGGTAATGGAATTCTTGTAACTGCAATGTTCACTCCACATCACAGAATACACACTCAGTTCATTGAAGTTGGGGGTTCTGCCCAGGATTTCCTTGATTTTCTCAAATTCTTCAGGGAGTAGTCCCAGTTCTTGTGCTTGTTCCAGAGTCGCTAACTGCATGCAGGGGCAAAGGTAATGGATAAGCAAGGCTCAGCGGAAATGGCTGATATACATAAGGTTCAACGAGTGTTCGTGCGGCTGCCGGGTATTCATGCCGGAGCAGCAAGGAAAAAGAAGCCAGAAACATTTATACCTGCATATTGTTCTTTGATGCACTAACATAGAGCAGCGCACGCAGGATCCCTACGGAAATATGATTTCTGTCATGATTTAAGCTGTTTGTAATTTTGTACTTTTGCAGCCGCAAGGCGTAGTCCTTCATCGTTCACTTTGAATTGATTCCCTGCATTCATGCGGGCGTTCATAAAAGCCGCACCTGGAGGGGGTGTTTGACGAGGCCATCTTCGCAGCAATGCGGAGGTGGCTTCATTTTTTATAATCCATGTGTTTCTGGTAATTAGTGATTATATAATCCATTTGACATAAGTGTTTTTTTAATTTTTTAAATGGGAAATATAAACATCCATAAATCACCAGATGGCCAATTGCCCCGGCAACAATCGGAAACTTTTACGGTGGTGCTCTGTAATACCAAATTCGTGTATGGCTGCCCTATGGGACTTTGTCGGATAACCGGCATTTTGATTCCAATGATATTCAGGGAACAGGGAATGCAGCGTTTCCATGAATTCGTCTCGATGTGTTTTTGCCAGAATGCTTGCAGCAGCAATGGAAACAAAGCGGCCATCGCCTTTGATTTCCGTTCGGTGGGGTATGTCCTTGTAGGTTCTGAACTTATTGCCGTCCACCAAGATTAGGGCAGGGCTTACAGCCAACTGATCCAAGGCCCGATGCATAGCGGTAATTGAGGCCTGGAGGATGTTTATACGGTCAATTTCTTCAGGAGCAACCATGGCCACGGCCCAATGCAAGGCTTCCCGCTCGATTATTTCCCGAAGCAGTTCCCTTTTTTTGCGTGATAGTTGTTTGCTGTCGTTTAGCATTGGATGAGTCCAACCATCAGGCAGGATGACAGCCGCAGCGCAAACCGGGCCGGCCAGACAGCCGCGACCGGCTTCATCGCAACCCGCTTCCGGAGTGAAACCCTGACTACCCGGTAATACCAGCATGTGGCGAAATTAGGCGATGCCGCCATTCCTTTACCATGTTGTTCAGTGCCTTAAAGAAGTAAATTTGCCACACATGACCGCCTATCGCCAACTCTTATACAGCAACTATCACAGTACGCAAAGCGGCAGGGCTTCAGGTACTGACCGGTCGGCCCTTTTTCTCAGAGAGCGTAAGCAGTTTTCCGAGGAAATTCTGCCCTTGCTTGAATACATGAATCGGGAGGCAAAAATTCTGGATATGGGCTGTGGCTCCGGTTCTTTGCTCTCTGCCATGAGTCATTTCGGATTCGCAGACACTTTGGGTGTAGATGTAAGTCCGGAACAGGTGGCATTAGCCGGGGAAATGGGCGTTAGGGGTGTGATTCAGGGAGATGTGCTTGAAGTGCTTCGTTCATCCAAAAACAAATTTGATCTGATTACAGGCATGGACATTATTGAGCATTTTACCAAAGACGAACTGGTTGAATTGCTACAGGCGGCATATACAGCGCTGCGACCCGGAGGGATGCTTCTGTTGCGAACGCCGAATATGGATGCACCCATTGCTTCGGTATTTGCCTATGGCGATTTCACCCATGAACTGCTGCTCAACGCTTCAGGCGCGCAGCAGGTGATGTTGGCTGCGGGTTTTTCCCGGGTAGATGTCCTTCCATCATTGATGCGCACAGATGGATGGCTAAAAGAACAGATGAGAAAAATCACTTGGTCATTCCTTTCTTTTCGACTGAAACTTGAACTTTTTGCCACGGCACGAAGCAGCAGGAATGTGGTATTTACTCCTAACCTCATCATAAAGGCAATTAAAGCATCATGAATAATTCAACACCCATTGCGATGATTACCGGCGCCGGTTCAGGCATAGGAGATGCAATAGCCCGTGCGCTTGCCAGGGCCTCCTACAACCTCATTATTACGGGTAGAAGGGGGGAACGACTTGAGGCTTTGGCTGAAGCGTTAAGCGCAGAACATCAAATTCAGGTACGCGTATGTGTACTGGATGTGCGAAATCGGGCAGCGGTGAATGCATGTGTAGCGGAATTGCCGGATGGGTGGCGCAATATCAGTGTGTTGGTGAACAATGCAGGACTGGCTTGGGGCCTGGAACCCATTGATGAAGGAGACCCGGATAAATGGGATGCCATGATGGACACCAATGTGAAGGGTTTATTGTATGTCAGCAGAGCCGTGATACCACTTATGCCAAAGGATGGTTCAGCCCATATCATCAACATCGGGTCCATTGCAGGAAAAGAAGTATATGCCAATGGTGCGGTTTATTGCGCGAGTAAATTTGCGGTGGATGCCCTGAGCAAGGGAATGCGCATTGATTTAGCGAAATATCCTATTCGCGTGGGGTGTGTCCATCCCGGTGCGGTAGAAACCGAGTTTAGTCTGGTGCGTTTTGATGGAGACGAAACGCGTGCCTCAAAGGTGTATGAAGGATTTGAGAATCTGGTTGCCATGGATGTGGCAGAAGCTGTATGGTTCATGTTAAACCGGCCGCCTCATGTGAACATCAATGAGTTGACCATCATGCCCACCGCTCAGCCTGCCGCAGGCATAATACACCGAAAAACAGTTTGAGGATTGAAGCGATGAGCAATAAAAACAAGAACCGAAACGGCATCGTATATAGTACCAATACTGATTTTCAATACAATCATCAGGAAGAAGAAGATACCCCGATGCCTTCCGAGCAACATTTGTATGTGAGGAGAGAGGTGCGCAATGGGAAAGCCTGTGTGGTGGTGAAGGAATTCAGGGGGAAGGCGGCCGATTTAAAGGAACTGGAACGGAAACTTAAAGCAGCCTGTGGAACCGGTGGAACCGCCAAGGACGGGGAAATTCTCATCCAGGGAGAAGTGCTGGACAAAGTCAGAGCCTTGTTGAAGCAACTCGGTTATCGAACGAAAGGTTAGGGGTTGCTCCCTTTTTGCAGGGGTGTTTCCCGCAATCGTTCTTTAAAGAGTTTACGGAATTTCTCCACTTTTTCACCCACTACATAATGGCAGTATGGATTATCCCCATTCTGACGGTAGTAGTCCTGGTGGTAATCTTCAGCAGGGTAGAACATGGATAACGGGGCTATTTCGGTAACAATGGCACCCGAGTAAACACCGGCTTCTTCCAGCGTTTTCTTGCTCAGCAAGGCAATGTCGCGCTGGGTTTCATTCATGTAATAAATTCCACTGCGGTATTGCGTACCCACATCATTCCCTTGCCGGTTCAGTTGTGTCGGATCATGAACACGCCAGAATACCTCTAACAGTTCTGCGTAACTCACAGAATCCGGGTTGTATAGAATTTTCACCACTTCAGCATGCCCGGTTCTTCCGGTACAAACCTCCCGGTAAGCGGGATTTTTCACTGTTCCGTTGCTGTAACCACTGATTACATCCAAAACCCCGTTCATGTTGCGGTACACCGCATCGAGGCACCAGAAACAGCCTCCGGCCAGCACGGCAGTGTCTGTATGAGCCGAGTCAATAGGTTGATTCATACCCGTTAATTCTTTTTTTGATTGATGAATATTCTTTTGGCCACAGGCACCCAGAGCGCTCAGCGTGAAACAGAACCCAAGTACGATGTTATAGCCTGACATGCAATTGATGGTTAAGCAAAGCAACGCCGCATCCTACTAAAATTCCCGCCAGCACATCGGTGGGATAATGTTTGCCGGCAGCAACGCGCATAACAGCTATGCCTCCTGCTGTAATAAACGATGCTGCACTCAAAATTGTTCGACGTGTTGCGGGCATATTCATCTGCTTCATGGCCAAAGTAAAAGAAGTAGCTAAACAAAATGCCGCTGAACTGTGACCGGATATAAAGGAATAGCGAGCATCAATATTGTTTTTAACCGATTCCGGCGTGTTCAGGGCATAGACCAGGGGGCGTGAACGCAGCTTCATGAGTTTAATTCCCTGGGTAATATTCATAGTCCACAAGAGCGATTGAGAACAAACCAAGGTGGCATTTACCCAACCACGGTCTTTCATATTAGGGATGGTGCCGATGAATGGAAGCGCCATTTGCGCCATCAACAGCAGGTCTGATTTTTTGGCATAGGCGGGGCGGTATTGGTATTGAAACCAATGGTCAGGTCCCAACATATACGCCTGTTTAGCTGCCGGAACAGGTAGGGATTTATCGCGGTGCATGCCCAATTGCATTCCTCCCTGGACTGCCAAGCCGGAAATACAGATACCCAGGTCCGTACCCCTGTTCATCTTGTAAGTCTGGGCCGCACAATCCTGACCGCTGAACATGGAAATTACAAACGCAACAAGTGTCAAAACGACACTAAGTTTTAATGGCCTGAATGGGGTGGAAAGACTGTTACTTCCTGAACTGAAACTGCGTTGCGCGTGCCGTGTTAATAGGTAGCTGATTTTCA
>JAGWYC010000056.1 GCA_018969565.1 Bacteroidota bacterium
TCGGAAAACTGGTTGGCCATGGCATACACATCACCAATGAGCGTAGTAGTCTTGATTTTATAGCCGGTGGTAATGAGCAGGTCCTGAAACTGATTGCGCTTGGGATAGCTGTCGCTGTTGATCCACAGCTCATAGAACTGCGGCGACTGATAATAGGCGGGCCAGCCGGCCACGTTCGGCGGGTCACCCAGGTCCTGGCCCAGTATCTGACCGAAGCCGCGCAGGGTATTCCACATGCTGTACTGCATTTCCGGGTTGGAAGCGCCAGGGTAAACAAGGTTCCACTCACGGCTGTAACCCACCAGGTGATCCATCGGTGATTTAATGTAGCAGGCGCGGTTCAGCGGGTCGAAGAAATGTTCGCTCTTCAGCAGCGCCGACAGCACAGGCCTGATGTCGTAATTGTTGTTGCGGAAGATGTCGGCCAGCGGAGTAATCACATTGGTTTCCACTTCGGGGGTCAGCTCGTAATACACAAAATACTTGTAGAGCCTGCGACAAACATACTTAGCCACTTCTGTCTGTCCGAAAATCATGTCGAGCAGGTCGGTCAGTTCATCTTCGCCGGCGGTGGAAGTACTTCTTCCAGTGATGACTTTATTGCCGAAGAAAGAAGAAAACTGTTTGTTGGTAGTATCGTGTCGGGTAACATCGAAATACACATTCGGCGGGTTGCCTGCCCGGTTGATTCTCCAGCCGGTGAGCACGCGGGCTGCGGCTTTAACATCGTCTTCGGTGTATTTGCTGTCAGGGCCTTTGCCCAGGGTGAACAGCTCCTGCAGCTCACGGGCGTAGTTTTCATCCGGGGCAGCCTTACTGTTCAAGGCCCCATTGAGATAGATCAGCATACCTGCATCTTTGGTTACTTCCCGGGTAAGCGTTTTGAAGTTGCCCAACGCGTGCTTACGCAGCAGGGCGTTGCTCAGGTAAGAAATGCGTGCATCCTGAACGGTATTGATTTCCGTGGCGAAGTGGTTATGCCAGAACAGCACCATTTTCTCGCTGATGTTGGGCTGCTGATCCAGCATCTGGCTGATCCACCAGCTTTTAAAGGACATGGTGCGGTGGAAATTGAGCGTCCCATCGGTATAGGGCGCATTTACCCAGGTAGCGCCGAGGGCCACATTGGGGTCGGCGTAGGTGGCGTTGTAATTGTTCACCGGGGGCGCAGGCGCGGCGGCCGGCGGCGTGATGAGCAGATCTACCACCTGCGAAAGTGTGTAGGATGACAAGGTATCCAGCTCAGTTTTCTTCACCCCAAACAAGGCACGTCGAAGCAGGTGCTGTAGTTCGGCTCTTCCGAAGCTGCCCGTATATTCTGCCAGGCCGGTACTCAGCATTCTGCGATTGTGCGCAAGCTGTTTGGGCGCTGCTGCCGCTTTGCTGAAACCGGATTTTAGGAATTCTTTCCTGTCCATAAAGTGCAAGATAATGAAATTTGAAGTTTTGATAATAAAAGTACAAGAAGGTTTAAAACCTGCGTATTAACTGCGCAATTACACATTAATCACGCGTCAATTCCTTTAATTTGAATCATGCGGAAATACATGCTTCTGCTTGCTACCACGCTGGGTTTTAGCAGCCGGATGGCTTCCCTTCAGGCCCAGCATACGGAAATACCCAATGCGGGCTTCGAGGACTGGGTGTTTACGGGTACTTACTATGAACCTTTTTACTGGAACACCTTCAACCTGGTATCTGAATACGGCTGTGCGCCCTTTGTAGCGCCTGATTCCTCACCGGTATCAGGCAAGGTGGCGGCCCGCATCAGCACGCTGGCCTGCACTTCTAAGGACCTGCAATTCAGTGATACCATCGCGGGCATCATCACCCTGGGTGAGCGCGACCTGAGCCCGGGTTTACCCGCCAACCAGAAGCCCACCAAATTTAGCTTCTACCTGAAATACCTTCCTTCGGCAGGTGATTCGGCAGCCGTAATCCTGCTCTTCACCCGCAATAAGAGCGTGGGCGTCAAGGAAAACGTGGGCGTAGCTTTTCACATTGAAGGACGAAAGATCAATACCTGGACCCACATCGAAGTGCCGGTGTACTGGCTGCTTCCGGGTTTACCCGACTCGGTACAGGTGGTTTGTACCAGCAGCAAAACGGTGCTGGACGGCAAGAAGCCCCGTCAGCCGGGCTCTGTGCTGTGGTTGGATAATCTGGTTACGGACAAGCCCATCTGGGCGCCATCGTCCGTGTGGCAGAAGGTTCCGGAGCAGATTTCCGTTTATCCGAATCCTGCGAAGCCAGGCGATTTACTGCGTGTGGCACTTCCGGATACACAGCCTTTTCGCTACCGCATCTTCGACAGCAACGGGCGTTTACGGGCTTCGGGTGTAGCATCCGACCGGCAACTGAATCCGGGCGCTCACGGCTTATCCCATGGCGTATATCACCTGGAAGTGTCGCAGCAGGATTTTGTCAGTTCGGCCCGCCTCGTGTTGCTTCAGGAACCCTGATCCGGCATCAGTCCGAACTGGGTGAAGTGGTGTGTGATGTGCCGCTCTTCAAAAAGCTGCCATTGCCTTCGACCCATCGGCCCCAGCGTGGGGTGCATGGGCACAGCATCCGGCTGGTCTTCCCAGTATTGAATGAAGGTGCCCAATTCTTCAGCAAACCAGTCTTTCGCGTCCTGAAGGCTCGGCTTACGGGTCTGAAAGGGCTGATCTTTCATCATCGGGTTCATGATATTCCGGGCAAAGGGCGCTTCGGAATTGGCGAATTCGGCTACCTGTGCTTTGCGCGCATCGTCATAGTTTTCCCAGGGTACAGGATTGCGGGGACGCAGCGTGCCATTGCCTATTTTGATGCCCAGGGTGAGGTGTTCTACCATAGCCTGCGGCGACAGGGTTCCCCAGAGCGGAATACTATCCTCCCGAAGGGCTTCCAACAGTTTTATAAAGTGTTTCACTATGTGTTTGTTGTTTCTTGGTACAGGTGCTCATGCAGGCGCAGGGTGCAGCGGTGCAGCAGGTGAAACACTTCCTCAAAAAGATGTTCATCGCCGTACCAAGGGTCGGGCACATCCGCGCCGGGGTCCGTTTCGTCCAGGTCGCGCAGCAGCAGCAGCCGGGCAGCCGTGTCGGCGGGTTTCATCCGCTCCAGATGGCTCAGGTTCTCCTGGTCCATAGCCACCAGCAAATCAAAATTGTAGAAGTCATCCCTTTGCACTTGCCTGGCGCTGTGCGTGATTTCCAGCCCGTGTGACGCCGCGTTGTTCAGCGTGCGCCGGTCCGGGCGTTCCCCGCTGTGGTTGTTACTGGTTCCGGCACTGTCGCAAACAAACAGATGCGCGGTGCCCAATTTTTCTGTGTGGGCCACGAAATGGGCTTCCGCCAGCGGCGAGCGACAGATATTCCCCAGGCACACAAAAAGTACGCGGGTTACATCCATCCCATTTCAGTTCTGTTTTTACCTTTTGTACTACAGCCTTTTCTGGAACAGCATGACTGAAGCATCAACAGGCCAGCCATCAGGATGACTGCAGTAATCATGTACTTTTTCATGAGGATTATAACGCTTTTTATACCGGTCTGATTGTTCAGTCCAGGTCCAGTTTTTCCATGAGTTTCCTGCCGAGCACGTCTTTGTGGACCATAATGGAAATGGTCTTCCCCCGGAAATAGGGTTCCGACACCATCTGGTAGCCGCTGAGGTGGTTGCCGCTGCCCCAGCTGTTGCGCATGCGGAGCCAGCGCTTGCCGTCGGAAGTGGTGTACCAGCCAGTCATCTGCATGCCGTGGTCGTCGGTGGTTTGCTTGTAATCATAGTAATGCTGGCGCAGGGCTGCGTCCATGTTCACCTCCGGATAAGGCTGGTCGAAGGCGCTGAGCGACTTGCCCTGAACAAAACGCGCAGGTTCGCCTTTGCGCTGCACCAGACTGTCGTGTGCAGGCAGAATGGCCAGGCCGTCTTTGAAGGAAAATCCTTTTTCGCTCACATCGGCGGCCCAGGCGAAGGTATAGCCCATGTCCAGCGAGCGGAAGGCCAGCTCCGTAAACTCGTCCAGAGGCAGGTTCCAGGCGCTTTGCAGGCTCCAGTTGTCGGGGATTTCCAGCACGAAAGGTTTATAATAGGGCTGGTGGGTGAAACTGGTCAGGAACACGTAATCATCCATCTTCAGGCCGAGGCCATCGGCGAAGCTGCGTGGTGTATAGGTTTTCCCGCCGTAGCTGAAGGTTTCGGGCAACTTGCCGAGGTAGGCATCGAGCACGCCGTTCAGGGCCTGCAGCCAGGCAGGGCTGAGCTTGCCGGCGGCGGCAAAGGGCTTGTAGGAATCTACCAGCGCCTTGATGGCGGCGCGCAGTTCTGCATGGTTGTGGGTGCTGTCGGAAGCGGTGCCCTTGTATGCAAGGCCTCGGTATGCTTCCTCAGGAACAAGGCCGTATTTTTTGATGATGAGCGGCACGTCATGGGCTTCACCTCCTTCATCCAGGCGGTGGTCGCCGTCCATGCGCAGGTACATGATGGCCTTTTCGAAGTAGGCATGGCGCACCACGAACATCTCGCTGAGGTTATGTACCCCTTTGCCCTGGCGCAGCAACTCGCTTTCCAGGAAGCTGATGGTGCTGAAGCTCCAGCAGGTGCTTGTCTGGCATTGGTTGCGCACTGCAGTGGCCTGCAAGTCGGCTTTGCGGGTGAACAGGTACTTGCTGCCCGGCTTGTTGCGCAGCGTGTCGCCGGCCATGACATTTGGTGCGGCCATGATGGCGGCGGCCATCAGCATCAGGAAGGTTCTCATGATGCAAAAATGTGCTTTTTTACCGAAACGCCTTGCGTATAGGCTCCTGATCCGGTCGGGCCCAGCGCGCCAGGATACGCAACACAAGGCGCATCAGCGCTCCGCGGGCATAAACGCTGTAGAAGCCCGGTATTGCTTCGGCGCCGATAGAGGATTTAATGCCTGCTGCCGTGCGTCCCAGGTGCAGCAACTCGCAGCGCCGGCTGATGGCCAGTTCTACGGCATCGTACAGCATGCGCTGGTAAATGTGCAGGCGCTTGTTTTCGGCCGGGTCGGAACAGGCATGCAGCGCATATACAGTTCCTTCTTCTTCCAGCAGGGATATGAATCCTACCGGTTTGCCCTCCAGTTCGTACAAACGCAAGTGCAGCCTGTTGCCGTAATGCGCTATCTGTTCTTCAAAGAAACGGGCATTCAGGGCACCCAGCATAAACGGAATGCGCTGCTTCAGACCGGCGAAGAGCGTATCCAGCATAGCGCGGTTATCATGCAACCCGGCGGCATCCAGTTCGCGATAACGCAGGGGTTCAGCGATGGCCAGAATGCGACGGGCCTTTACGCGGTGCTTGCTGTTCAGCGCCGATAGATAGTCGGGGAATTGCTGCCATTGAGCGTTGATGTGCAGCAGCATGACCGGTTCCGTGCGAAATGTCACCCAGCCGGGCAACAGAAGCCGGTCGGGGGCGAGGGCAAAGCGTATGCCTTCTTCGCGCATAAAATCACCCAGCAAAGGCATGGCAGCAGCATCCGGAGCAAGGCTCATCACATCGGGATAATGCAGGCGACCCACATAGAGCAGGCGAGGCTGGCGTCGCAACAGTGGGGGCAACAAGACACGCAGAGGGCCTTGCAGCAACTGGCGCAGCCCGGAAAGATCCAAGGGAACCAAACTATATTCCGGAATGGACAATCCCAGGCTGCCTCGGGATACGGCGCCCATGGCGCCGGCGCTGTGAATCTGTTTCTTCACAGTCTTTTTCGGGGCACGAGATATTTCACCCCGAACCTTGCCCACCTCCCGATTCACTGCCACTGCCTTACAACAAAACAACGGGATACAAACCCGGATAATGGGTGTATTGTTTGCTCCCTGAAGCAACAACAACCCAACTTTCAACAGATGAACACAAAAAAACAGGAATAAACCAACACATTCCCTGAACTTTGGCGTTTTATCCCTGCATGAAATTCCTGATCCTTCTCAAGTACACCTTGTTTGTGGGCTCAGCCCTGATGTTGGCTACAGATGCCTTTTCTCAGTGTTCACCCGTTCAGGGCTTTGACGCCGCCAGGGCGATGGGCCGCTACAGCATGGTAACCCTGCGTGCTGACCTGAACAGCTACAGCGAGGCGGAACGCGAGGCGTTGAATATGTTGATTGGTGCTGCTAAACAGGCCGATGATATCTTCTGGAAGCAGGCTTTTGGAAAGCGCGATGAACTATTGAGCGACTGTAAAGATTCGTTCATGCAGGGGTATATCCGACTGAATTACGGTCCCTGGGACCGCCTGAACGACGACAAGCCATTTGTGGCCGAATACGGCGCAAAAGCGCCGGGCTCGGGACTATATCCGGCAACGCTCACCCGCGAGGAGTTCAACAAACTGAACGATCCGCTGAAGAACAGCCCCTACTCCATCCTGCAACGCGATGAATTTGGCAATGTGAAAGTGATTCCCTACACAGTAGCCTATGCTACTGAAATGCGCCTTATGACCGAGCAGATGTTCCATGCAGCAAATGCGCTTCAAGGCACCGATCCGGAATTCAGCGTTTACCTGCGCCTGCGCGCCAACGACCTGCTGAACGGTAACTTTGACATCAGCGACCGCTATTGGCTCACCATGAAGGAAAATAAGTTCGACCTGATTATCGGGCCTATTGAAAATTACGAGGATAAACTCTTCGGCACCAAAACAGCCTTTGAGGCTTATGTGATGGTGCGCGACCGGGATTGGAGCCAGCGTCTGGAAAAGTATATAGCCATGCTGCCCTGGCTGCAGGAACAACTGCCGGCGGATGCAAAATACAAGCAGGAAAAAGTAGGCAACAGCAACAGCCAGCTGGCCGTATTTGATGCTTTGTACTATGCCGGCGACTGCAATGCAGGCAGCAAGACCATTGCGGTAAATCTGCCCAACGACGAACTGATCCAACAGGAACTGGGTACCCGCCGCACCCAGATCCGCAATGTGATGCAGGCCAAGTTTGACCGCATGGTAATGCCCATCAGCCAAGTGCTCATCCACAAAAAGCAGCAGGATCATGTAACCTTCAACGCCTTCTTTTCCAACGTCATGTTCCACGAAGTAGCCCACGGCCTGGGCGTGAAAAACACCATCAACGGAGAGAAAACGGTGCGTGAAGCACTGGGCGCCAGCTATTCAGCCATTGAGGAGTGCAAAGCCGACGTGCTGGGCCTCTATATGGTTACCCAATTGCTCGAACAGGGCACATTAACTGAAGGCACCCTGGAAGATTACTATGTAACCTTTGTTTCAAGCGTGTTTCGCTCCGTGCGCTTCGGCGCTTCCAGCGCGCATGGCAAAGCCAACATGATTACCTTCAATCACCTGCTGGAACGCGGCGCCATCACCCGCGACGGAGCCGGAACCTATAAAGTGAATGTAAAGCAAATGCGTCAGGCCGTTTATGAACTGGCAGGGCTTTTGCTTCAGATACAGGGAGACGGGTCCAAAACTGCCGCTGACCAGTTGCTGCAAAGCAAAGGCATCATCGGCTCCGGACTGCAGGGCGACCTGAGCAGGCTGGAACAAAGCGGAATACCCGTAGATATCTATTTTAACCAAGGAAACAACAGTACAGGCAACTAAAACATGAGAACCGGAAAACTCATTACACCCCTCTTCCCTCTTGCATTATTCAGCTTTCTTGTATTCTGCTCCAGCAAAAAACAAGGGGGCGAATCTGAACTCCTGGAAGGTGTTATCGAACAGCTGAACATTCACCATTACCAGCCTCTGAAGCTCAATGATGAACTGTCGGCCAAGATTTATGATAACTTCCTGGACAAGCTGGACAACGAACGTCGTTTCTTCACCCAGCAGGATATGCGCAAGCTGGAAAAATACCGCAACCAGCTTGATGACCAGATCAAGAAAGGCAGCTACGAGTTCATGGACACCGCCTGGAGCATCTTCTCCCGCCGCATGAACCAGGCTGAAGGACTGTACACTGAACTGCTGCGCAAGCCCTTCAGCTTCAACAATACTGAAACCTGGAACTACGACAGCGAGCATCCCAAATACGCTAAGGACGACAAGGAGTTTCAGGAAAACTGGCGCAAGGCTTTGAAGTACAACATCCTGGAACGCAGCTACCGCAAGAGCGAACAACAGAAGGAGGCCCTGCTGCGCAAGGATACCACCGTGAAGGCGCTGCCTGCAGACAGCATCGAATCACGCGCCCGTGCCGAAGTACTCAAAACCAATAATGACTGGTTTAAGCGTCTGCGCCGCATGAACCGCAAGGATAAAATTTCCTTCTACATTAATTCCATCACGGAGATCTATGACCCGCATACCAATTTCTTCCCACCGGCCGACAAACAGAATTTCGATATCGGGATGAGCGGCAAGCTGGAAGGTATTGGTGCCACGCTGGTTGAGCGCGACGGCTATATCAAGGTGGAACGGATCGTTCCCGGCAGCGCCAGCTACCGACAGGGCGACCTGAAGGCCGGCGACCTGATTATCAAGGTAGGACAGGCTGCCGGTGATCCCGTGGACGTGGTAGGTATGGATATTGACGATGCCATCCAACTCATTCGCGGAAAGAAAGGCACCGAGGTACGCCTCACCGTCAAGAAACCCGACGGCAGCATTAAAGTAATTCCCATCGTGCGCGATGTGGTGATCATTGAAGAAGGCTTCGCCAAGAGCGCGCTGACCGAGTTTGGCGGCAGAACCTTTGGGGTCATCAACCTGCCCAGCTTCTACGCTGATTTTAACGAGCGCGGCGGTCGCAGTTCTGCGGAAGATGTGCGCCGGGAACTGTTCAAGTTGCGCGATGCCGGCGTGCAGGGTATTGTGCTCGATTTGCGCAACAATGGCGGCGGAAGCCTGCGCGATGCCGTAGAGATGGCAGGCCTGTTCTTCAAAGCCGGACCCGTGGTGCAGGTGCGCAACCGTCAGGGCGACGTAGAAGTGCTGAGCGATTACGACGAGCAGGTAGTTTGGGACGGCCCGCTGGTCATCCTTACCAACGCCTTCAGCGCATCGGCATCAGAGATTCTTGCCGCCGCCATGCAGGACTATCAGCGTGCCATCATCATCGGCAGCAAGTCCACCTTTGGCAAAGGCACTGTACAAACCTTCTACAACCTGGGCGCAGGAAACGTTTTTGATTCGCGCCAAAACGCCGGCATGGGTTCTATCAAGGTGACCGTCCAGAAGTTCTACCGCATCAATGGTGGTACCACGCAACTGGTAGGTGTTACTCCTGATGTAATCATCCCCGACGCCTACGACTTTATGGAAATGGGCGAAAAAGAACAGAAATACGCCATGCAGTTTGACAAGATCAAACCAGCCGGTTATCAGGCCTTCAGCTATGCCAACCGCGGCAGCCTCATCACTTCTGCTCAGGCAAGGGTGGCGGCAAGTCCGCATTACAAACTGGTGCAGGAATATGCATCTGTCCTCGATCAGCGCCGCAAACTCACCGAATACCCGCTGAGCATGAATGCTTACGCCGAGCTGGAAAGCAAGCGGATCATTGAGAACAAACGCTACAGCGACACCTCGTATAAGTCCACCTTGGGCGATATCAAGCCCTTGCAGGCGGATATGGATGCGGTGAAACAGGATGAAGGAAAATCGGCACAGCGCCGCGACTGGATGAAGCCATACAAGCGCGATGCCATGATGGAACAAGCCATCCTGCTGCTCAACGACTGGAAGTAAATGGCCCGCGTAAAACTGCAGATTTCCGGTGTGCCGGTCTTCCGCACAGTGCTCACCGTGCGCATCACCGACCTAAACTACGGGAAGCACCTGGCCAACGACAAGCTGGCGGGGTTCCTGCACGAAGCACGGGTGCGTTACTTCGCGAGTCTGGGTTGTCCCGACGATCTGAACTTCTTTGGCACCGGCCTGATTCAGGCTGATCTGGCGCTGGAGTTTAAATCAGAAGCCTTCCTCGGCGAACATTTGTGCTTTGAATTGTTCATTGACGAGCAGAGTACACGCAGTTTCGCCGTGTATTACCGCATCACTGAGGAACAGAGCGGCCGCCTGGTTGCCTTGGCCCGCACGGGTATGGTGGCCTTTGATTATTCTTTGCGAAAAGTAGTGCCTTTTTCTTCAGAAACA
>JAGWYC010000057.1 GCA_018969565.1 Bacteroidota bacterium
CGTTCAATACGGCCCTGATGCGGTAATGCACATCCTGCTGCCAGTAGCCCGGAACGGGTATCCTGTTCTTCCAGTAATGAGGGTTGGCGGCGCTGCGGTAATGGTTGTGCACCTGCCATTGCAGGGCGAAAGGATCTTGTGCAGGGGCCTGTGCACTCAGGCTTCCGGTTAAGAATATCAGACTTACAAGTGTTGCCAAACGCATGCAACAAAAATGCATTAATTGGGCGAAATTTCGATACTGCCCCCGTGCATCAGACTTCCACAGCACTTTTGCCGAACTGGCTTCGGTACAGGGTTTGGTACATGCCTTCCTGCTTTATCAGTTGTTCATGGGTTCCCCATTGCACGCAGCGGCCGTGATCCAGCACCATAATGTAATCGGCGTGTTTGATGGTGCTCAGGCGATGCGCGATGACAATACCCGTTCTTCCCTGCAACATGGTGGTGATGGCCTTCTGGATCAGCGCTTCGGTTTCGCTGTCCACGCTGCTGGTGGCCTCATCCAGGATGATTACTGCCGGATCTGTGCTCAGGGCGCGGATGAAGCTGATAAGCTGCCTTTGACCGACGGATAGCGAAGAACCGCGTTCCATCACGTTGAAAGAAAATCCGCCGGGCAATTGTTCGATGAAGTCGTAGGCGCCGATGGCACGGGCCACCTCAGCCACTTTTTCCTCAGAAATATCCTGATCCTTCATGCGCATGTTGTCGAATACGGAGCCCGAGAACAGGAACACATCCTGCAATACCACGGCAATGCGGCTGCGCAGGGAATCAAGTTTATAAGATTCTATTGGTGTTCCATCCAGCAGGATGCGCCCCTCCTGATGTTCGTAAAAGCGGCTGAGCAAGCCGATGATGGAAGTTTTACCCGCGCCGGTAGGCCCCACGATAGCCAGGGTTTTCCCCGGTTCCAGGTAGAAGCTAAGGTCGTGCAGCACAGGCGTGGAAGGCTCGTAGGCGAAGTGCACATGGTCAAAGGCTATTTCCCCTTTGATACCCGTGGCATCGAGGGTTCCGTCCTGCTCGCGGTTTTCGGTTTCGTCCATCAGCTTGAAGATGCGTTCCACCGCCACCAGTCCCATCTGTATGTTGTTGAAGCGATCGGCCACGGCACGCACCGGCCTGAAGAACAGGTTGATGAACAGGATGAAGGCCGTGATTTCGCCGAAGGCCACGGTTCCTTCCAGCATACCCTTGGCGCCGTACCATACCAGCAGGGCAAAGGTGAGCGCCACAATCAGTTCTACCACCGGAAAAAACACCGAGTAGTAGAACACGCCTTTCACGTGGGCCTCGCGGTGTTCGCGGTTGATGCGCTCGAAACGGCCGTATTCGGCATATTCCCTGTGGAATAGCTGTACCACCTGCATGCCGGTGATGCGCTCCTGCACAAAGGCGTTGAGGCGAGCTACCTGCGCCCGCACTTCCTGGAAACTGTCGCGCACGCCAATGCGGAACTTCTGGGCGGCGTAAAGCAAAAGCGGAAGCACCGACAGCGAGATCAGGGTGAGTTTCCAGTTCATCCAGAGCATAAACGACAGGATGACCAGCAACTGAAAGATGTCGCCGGCAATGGTAATCAGGCCGGCCGAAAACAGGTCGGCAATGGTTTCTATATCGCTGATGGTTCGGGTAACCAGGGTACCTACCGGAGTTTTGTCGTAGAACTTCATGCGCAGGGCCACCAGGTGTTCAAATACATAGTTCCGGAGGGTGCGCACCACTTCCTGCCCTGCTCTGGCGCTAAAATACCCCGACAGGAAGGTGATGAGGGCCTGGAACAGAACCAGCGCCAGCAAAATGAGACTCATACGGGCAATTCCGGGCACATCGCGGTTTGCCACCTGCACGTCCAGGGTTTGTTGGATCAGGTAAGGCTGCAGGCCCACCATCAGACCCTGCATGATGGTGAGGAAGGCTGAAATCCACAGTAGCGAACGGAAGGGCGCGGCAATACGGAGTACCCGGCGCAGCAGAGACCAGTCCAATTGCTTCCAGAAAGGGGTTTTCGCCATAGAGGCGGCAAAGTTGGGGATATTTTCCTTCAGAAGCCCGATGGGCAGTAACTTATGAGGAAGAAAATGAATTGGTTTCCGGGGAATAGTGGGAATTGAATTCCGACATCCCCCTGAAGCAATTTGGATTTATCTTTGCCTGATGGCAGAAGAGCGGCCCGGATCAGGTAAGGTTTACTGGCAGTTCAGGGACAGAAGCGATGCCCGGGTAATCCGCACGGCCCGTTTCGAGGGGAAGTGCTATGCCTTGGGCTGGGACGCAAAAGAGCATCCCTCCTTCTATGAAATCACGGATGAAGAAATGAAAGCGTATCATGCGCCGGCCCTGAACCTGGAAGCCGAAAGCAACTTCGTTCCCGCCGCATTTTCCGGCGTACGGGCCATGCCCTGGAATGAGGCCGGATTCATTCGCGAAAAGCTTCTGGATGAATTACTGCTGGTGAGCGCTTTTGACGGGCCTGTTTCCGAAGAAGACATCCCTGTTGCCGAGGTACTGTACCACATAGCCCACGAGCGCGCTACCCACGCCGGCACGCCCAATTACAGCCTGGTGATGCTGTTGCAGGAGGATGTGCATGTGATGATTTTCAGGAACGGACAGTTGGCCTATTACCAGAAACACCATGCGGAAAATGAACACGCCGTGTTGTATTTTCTGGTAGCGGCCCTGCGCGATGCCGGTATTGCTGTGGAAGACGCCGTGTGCGAGTTGCTGCTGAACAATCCCGACGACTTTAAGGCCTACCGGAACTTCACCTCTTATTTCCGCTTTTTCGGGGCCTTTTCCTACGACGGCATCCGCGCGCTGGTGGGTGAATCACTTCCGCCCGACCCGCTGATGCTGTACCTGTTGGCCAAAACACCTGCATGCGCATCATAGGCGGCCGACTGGCGGGAAAAACCCTGAACACGGTCTTTCCGGAGCAGGTGAAACCTACCACCGATCTAATGCGCGAGGCGCTGTTCAGTCGCCTGGAGCTGCAGATGCCGCTGGAAGGTCTTCAGGTTTTGGACCTGTTTGCCGGCTCGGGAATCGTTTCGTTGGAGTTCCTGTCGCGGGGCAGCCGCGTGGCATCGGTGGACCGCGACCGCAAGAATTTCAGGATCTGGCAGCAGATGAAGAAGGAATGGGCGCTCGACGAATGGACCTTGCACTGCGGGGATGTGTTGCAGGAGCTTACCCGCTTTCAGCCGGAAAGTTTCGATTTGGTGTTTGCCGATCCCCCTTATGATTTACCCGGCATACAACTCCTGCCCGCCATGGTGCTTCCCCTGCTGAAGCCGGGAGGCTTGTTCATCCTGGAACACAGACCGGACATCCTGTTTCCGGAGCCGAAACCCTTGGAACACCGTCAATACGGCCGCAGCGCCCTGAGTTATTTTGAGAAGGAGTAGGACAAGCATTTACCTTTCCACCCAAGCCGGTATTCCGTACCATGAAATTTCCCAAGTTTACTCCGGGGCTGCTTTGTACTTTCGAGGGCATGAAACGCAGCATCCTTTTTACGGCCTGTGCCGCGCTGGCCTTGTGTGGCAAGCTGATACCGCTGGCCGGGCAATACCAGGATCCCCTTACGCCTACGCGCATCGTGCGGGTAAAAGTGTACCTGCAGGGCGCCGAGGTGTATCGAAGCGCCCGTGCTGAACTGCCGAAGGGCGTGAGCGAACTGGTGCTGGGCAACCTTTCGCCTTATATCAACGCCTCCAGTATCCAGGTGTCGAGCACCAACAATGTGGCCGTGCTGAGTGCTACCTTCCGCAACAACTACATGGTGCCGGTGAAGCTGCCGCAGCAAATCAGGCTTTGGCAGGATTCCGTGGCGCTGCTGGAAACAGAAATACGCAGACTGGAAACCAAAAAGAATCTGCTGGAAAAGGAATCGGAGATCTTCCTGAGCAACCGCAATATCGGAGGCAGCCAGAACGGGGTGAATGCCGCCGAGCTGCAAAAGGTGGCCGACCTGTTCCGCAGCCGCATGAACCAGATTCGCGAAGAACATTTTGATGTGGTACAGCGTATGGGAAAACTGCAGGAGCAGGTAAACCGTCTGAACAACCAGATTGCCGAACGTTCGGGAAACAACAGCAAGCTCACCGGTGAAATTGTGCTGCAGGTGGCCAGCGAACAGGCTACCGCCACAGAAATAGAATGTACCTACCTGGTGCAAAACGCCGGCTGGAGCCCCCTGTACGACTTGCGTGCCGAAAGCACCGGTCAGCCTGTTCGGGTCATCAGCAAGGCCAGCGTCTATCAGACTTCGGGGGAAGAATGGAACCAGATTCCCCTGATCCTGAGCACCGGAACACCCAATACCAGCAGCAATCTTCCCGTTTTGCAGAAGAACGACGGGTTTGGCTTCCGCGGCAAAGAACCGCAGTATGAAGGCTATGCGGACGGCATCCGGGTTCAGAACGCTCCTCCGGAAATGATGGAGGTTGCGGGTGTTGCCGTCATGGCTGACGACCGCGATGGAAACGAAGACCTAAGGCAGGACCGCCTGCGCAAGTCGCTGAACACCCAAACGCTGAGCAACCTGGTGGCCGTGAACAGCAGCGCCATCGCCGTGGATTATGAAATCGCGCTGCCCTATACCGTGCCGGCCGATGGCAAGATGCAACTTGTCTCCCTGAAGGAATACTCCCTGCCGGGAAGTTTCAGCTACTACACCATTCCCAAGCTGGAAAAGAGCGTGTTCCTGGTGGCTGATGTTACAGGCTGGCAGGAGCTGAACCTGCTGCCCGGACCGGCAAACCTGTTCTTCAAAGGCAGCTTCACCGGACAGTTGCAGCTCAACCTGAATCCTGAAACCGATACGCTGAAGCTGTCATTCGGCAAAGACAAGAAGGTGCTGACCGAACGCAAACTGATCCGCAACTACGCCGGCAGGCAATTGGTGGGCGGCAAGAAATCGATGGAGCTGGGCTATGAAATCCAGCTAAACAATACCAACAAGGAAACCGTGAACCTGGAAATCAGGGATCAGATTCCGGTTTCCACTTCCGAAGAAATCCGCATTGATCAGGTGAATTTCGAAACACCTTCCGGCGTGAAGACCATTCAGGACAAAGAAAGCGGACAGCTCACCTGGAAAATCACGCTGAAGCCCTCCGAGACCCAGAAGATCCGGGTACGCTATCGGGTGGTTTACCCGAAAGAGCTGGAGTTGTTGGGGTATTGAGGAAAGTGGTAAGTGGTAAGTGGTAAGTGATAAGTGCATAATCCTGTCATGGTGAGCCCGTCGAACCATCAACATTTTATCATTCATTATGGTTCGACGGGCTCACCATGACAGTTTTTATCTCACTATGACGGCCTGCCTGAGCAATTAGCGACTCCGCTCACCCTCCGTTAACTTCGCAGCATGAGCGAGAAGAACCTGCTCCGGCTGATTGTTGTTTCCCTGCTGGCGTACCTGCCCGGTCTGTTTGTGGACGTAATGGATGTGGATGCGGCACAATACGCGTCCATCAGCCGGGAAATGGCAGACAGCGGCAGCTTCCTGGAGGTAATGCACCGCGGTGAGAACTACCTCGACAAGCCGCCGCTGCTGTTCTGGCTTTCAGCCCTGATGTTCAAGTTCTTCGGTCCGGGTAACCTGGTCTATAAGCTGCCGAGTTTCCTGGTTACGCTGTTGGGCCTGTACAGCCTGTACCGGCTCACCGAACGCCACTATAACCGTAAAACCGGCTTGCGGGCAGCCTTAATCTTGTCCACCAGTCTGGCTTGGTACCAGTTCAACAACGATGTGCGTACCGATACCCTGCTGGCGGGCTTCGTCATCTTCGCCGTGTGGCAACTGGACTGCTTCAGTCAAAACAAAAAGCCCCTGAATTTTATGGCAGGATTCAGCGGCGTGGCCCTGGCCATGATGAGCAAGGGGCCGATTGGCCTGATTGCACCGGCTATGGCGCTGGGTGGTCATTGGATGCTGCGGCGGGAATGGAAGCAGATTTTTCGTCCGGTATGGATGTTTGGCCTGCTCTGGGTTAGCGTGCTGCTCCTGCCCATGTTCCTCGGGTTGTACCGTCAATACGGTTGGGAAGGTCCTTACTTTTTCCTGTGGAAGCAGAGTTTCGGACGGATCACCGGGGAGAATGTATGGTCGAATGATGCGGGCTATTTCTACTTCACCCATATCTTCCTTTGGTCTTTCGCGCCCTGGAGCCTGGCTGCGGTTGCGGCCCTGTTCCTCAATCTGCGCAAACTGGTTCAAACCAGGTTCAGCGCGCTTACAGAACAAGGCGAGTTCATCAGTCTTTGCGGCTGGCTGCTTCCCTTTGCGGCACTCTCGCTCTCGCAGTACAAGTTGCCGCATTATGTGTTTGTATGCTATCCTTTCGCCGCCATGTTCCTGGCCGGTTCCCTCAAGCCCCTCCTGGAGGGAAATATCAAGCCTGCACGGGGGCTTAGCCTTTCGTTCCGGCTCTTCCCGGCGGTGATGCTGCTGTTGGCCATCGCCATTCCGGTATTCATCTTTCCTCCTCAGGGATGGATGTCTGCCGTGCTGCTGCTGCTGTGCGCCCTGTTGTGGATTGGCGGATACCTGTTTCGGCAAAAACTGGATACGCAGGGCCTGGAAAAGTGGATATGGACGGGTGCCATAGCCGCCGTAGCCCTCAACTTCCAGATGAACAGCTACTTCTACCCTAACCTGCTTCGCTACGAAGCCCCTGCCGTGGCAGCGCGGGATATCCGGGACCTGAACATCCCAATTGACCGCTTCCGGCATGCGCCCGTGGCCTGTAATATCCACGCCTTTGAGTTCTACAGCGAACACATCAGTCCTTACTGGCACATCAATGATATACGCATCTGCAAGCCTTACTATACCCTTTGCCAGCGGAGTACCCTGGACAGCCTGAAGAACAGCGGCTGCGACTACACGGTGTATAAAACCTATGCCGATTACCGCCCTACTACCCTGCGGCTGAATTTCCTGAACCGGGCTACCAGAGGTAAGGCTGTAGATACCCTGTACCTGATTAACTTCGGAAAACCCTGATTCCAGTATCTTCGCCCCAGGTGCAATGAAAAAAACAGCGGTTTTCCCCGGAACCTTTGACCCCATCACCTTAGGGCATGCCGACATCGTGCAACGTGCCACAGGCATCTTTGACGAGGTGGTGGTGGCCGTGGGCAAGAACTCCAAGAAGCAGAATCTGTTTCCTTTGGAGCAAAGGATGCAATGGATCCTCGAACTTTTTAAAGATTATCCCGGCATCCGTGTGGAAAGCTACGAAGAACTCACCGTGGCCTTCTGCCGCAAGGTGGGTGCTTCTTACATCATCAGGGGGCTGCGCAGCAGCGGCGACTTTGAATACGAAGCACACCTGGCCCAGGTGAACCGGAAACTGGATTCGGGCATAGAAACCATTTTTCTGATTACCAGTCCTGAGTTGAACAACATCAGCAGCACCGTAGTGCGCGACATCATTGTGTACGGCGGCGATTACACGCCTTTCGTTCCCTCGGTGGTGAGGCCCTGAATCACGCCGTGCAGCAGTTCGCGGATGGAATCAAAGGCCTGAAAGTCGGGCGCGGTGAAGAAGTCCAGCGGAGCCCAGCGTACTTCGGTGATGCCTTCCTCCACCTGCGGTTTCAGGTCACCGCGGAAACGCGCATTCATGCGATACCAATGGGTTTCTTTCAGGATGATGGGCGCGTGTTCATCGGCATAAGCGTGGTAGGTAACGCCTACCTTATCTCCCAGATTCATGGATTTAAGGCCCGTTTCCTCGGCTACTTCGCGCAGGGCGGCAGCCTTCTGGTCTTCCATGCGTTCAATCTTCCCTTTGGGTAAGTCCCAGAAGCCGTTGCGGAAGATGGTGAGGATTTCCCGATCATCGTTCATCACAATTCCGCCTGCGGCGCGGACTACGGGAAAACGCTCCATCAACCATTGCATTTGCAGAGAGGGTTGTTCCGAAAGCAACACATAATTCAATTTCTTCCCTGCACTTTCATCAGAAACCATAATGCGCACCGTTCTTTCCAGGGCATCATCATCGATAAAGAACACATTTGGAACTCCGGAAATAGTCTGTAGAGAGGGTGCAAGAATGAGGGAACAGCGGTTAAAGTAGATTTTGTAGCTTTGCCCCTCCATGGATTCTGACCTCGCCGCAAAATTAGCAAATTATCTCCTCGAGGTGAAAGCCGTTCAATTAAGTCCTGATGATCCGTTCACCTGGACCAGCGGAATTCGCTCCCCTATTTACTGTGATAACAGGGTTTTGCTGAGTTTCCCCGAAATAAGAAGTTTTATAAAAAATAGTCTGCACCAGGTGGCTACGCTTGAATTTCCAGACAGCGGAATGGTTGCGGGAGTTGCCACTGCGGGAATTGCCCATGGCGCTTTATTGGCGGATGCTCTGAACCTGCCCTTTTGCTATGTTCGACCGGAACCCAAAAAACACGGATTAAAAAATCAGATTGAAGGTCGTTTGGTACCCGGGCAGAAGGTATTGGTCGTAGAGGATTTAATCAGCACAGGCAAGAGCAGTCTTGCTGCCGTGGACGCGCTACTGGAGGCCGGTGCTGAGGTGAATGGCATGTTGGCCCTGTTCAGCTACAATTTCCCGGATACGCTGAAGCGTTTTGAAGAACGTAATATCAAACTGATTACCCTCACGGATTTAGACCATCTGTTGCCTGTGGCTGCTGAAAAAGGCTATATCGAAGGCGAGCAGATGGAAAGCATCAGCCGTTTCATCGAAGACCCACAGGGTTGGTGGAACTCCTGAACATACGCACAGTGCTGTGCAAAACCTGAGGACAGCAATTGCCGCTCATAGGCTTTCTTTGCTGATTCCTTGAACCACGACGAAGAACATATCCTTCCTTCTGAAGAAGATGCGTCTGAAACCAGCATAGGTTCCGGTCACAGCGAGATTCAGCCCGTCAGCGGATTATTTCAGAATTGGTTCATTGACTATGCCAGTTATGTAATTCTGGAACGTGCGGTGCCTGCGTTGGAAGACGGTCTTAAACCCGTACAGCGACGCATCCTGCACGCGATGAAAGAAATGGATGATGGCCGCTTTAATAAGGTGGCCAATATCATCGGCGCCACCATGGCCTATCACCCGCACGGCGATGCCGCCATTGGAGATGCGTTGGTAAACCTGGGCCAGAAAAACCTGCTGATAGACACACAAGGAAACTGGGGCGACCCGGCCACCGGAGACAGCGCCGCAGCGCCGCGATATATTGAGGCCAGGCTGAGCAAGTTCGCGCTGGAAGTGTTGTTTGATGACGAATTAACCAACTGGCAGCTCAGCTACGACGGGCGAAAACGCGAGCCCCTGTTGCTGCCTGTGCGCTTCCCCCTGGTTCTGGCACAAGGGGTGGAAGGCATTGCCGTAGGACTGAGCACCAAGATTATGCCGCATAACTTCATCGAGTTGTGCGAAGCCAGCATAGACGTGCTCCGCGGCAAGAAAACCAATATCCTGCCCGACTTTCCTACGGCGGGTATGGCCGATTTCAGCAACTACAACGGCGGCAAGAAAGGCAGCAGGATCAGGGTGCGCGCACGCATCGAGGAAGCCGATAAATCGCGGTTGCTCATTAAGGAAATCCCCTACTCCACCACCACCGGTTCGCTCATAGAGAGCATCCTTAAGGCTGCAGAAACGGGAAAAATTAAAATCAAGAAGGTGGTGGACAACACCGCCAAGAATGTAGAAATAGAAATTCAGCTTGCCCCGGGAACTTCCCCCGATAAGACCATTGATGCCCTGTATGCCTTCACCGACTGCGAAGTAAGCATTTCTCCTGCAGCCTGCGTGATTGTAGGCGATAAGCCCGCCTTCCTGAGCGTGAATGAAATCCTGGAGCGCAGCACCGCCAATACCCTGGAGCTGTTGCGCCGGAGCCTGCTGAACAGACTCAACAGGCTGGAAGACGACTGGCATCTTTCTTCCCTGGAAAAGATCTTCATTGAAAACCGCATCTACCGCGACATTGAGGAATGTGAAACCTGGGAGGCGGTCATTGAAACCATTGACAAAGGCTTGGATCCAT
>JAGWYC010000396.1 GCA_018969565.1 Bacteroidota bacterium
CATCAGTCCGCATACCTTCCGGCATTCCTTTGCCACGGCTTTGGTGGAAGCCGGTGCAGACCTGCGCGCGGTTCAGGAGATGTTGGGTCATGAAAGCATCACTACTACGGAAATCTATACCCATCTGGAAACGGATTACCTGAAAAGCACCATCATGCAGTTTCACCCTGCTTCGAAGCGAAAGCAACGCTGAACGAGGGCAGGTACTCGTTGCAGTACCATTCGTGGATGCGGTGCGCCACGGGAATGGGTTCATCCGTTTCCAGGCACAGGACCACAGATTCCTGATCCAGCCAATTCCCGAACTGCTGCCAATAATCCGGATTCATGGTGCCCCAGTTTCCATGTTTATCCGGCAGGGTAGGGCAAAGCAATTGCAATCCGCGTTTAAGCAGTTCCGGAGCATCAAACGCTTTGTTCAGTCCACTTCTGCTGATGACTTCAGCGCCCTCTTCCGGCAGGGAAGCCAATTCCCGGTAGCCGCGGGCCGTTATGTTCAGAAACAGTTTGAAATCAGACTCATATTCATCCAGGAGACAGCGGTGGGCCACAAACAAGTGCATATACCCGGCCAGCACGCCGTAATCTTCGGGTTTGAAGAGGTTCAGCGTAACTCCCGCCTGTTCTGCCATAGGAATCCTTTTTGGGATGCTGACCCAAGTGGCGTCTATCTGACCGTTCAGCAGGTGGTTCCACAATTCTTCCCGCGGTGGTGTGAGCATGCGGAACATGCCGCAGCCGCCGCTGTTGCGCACCATTTTGCGCAGGATGCTTGCTTCAAATCGCGCCTGATGTGCGCCATAGCGCTTTCCGTCAAGCTGTGCCGGGGAAGAAATGCCGGACTGCTGCAAGGTGGCGAGGGCCGTATGATGTTCCTGCTGTATAGTGGCAATGGCTACCACATCCATTTCCTGACGCAGGGTTCGGTAACTCACGATGGCCTCTGCCGGTGCAATAGCCAGATGTACCTGACCGCTCACCAGCAGCTTCATGGGAGAAGCAAATGATTCAGGATTGATGAGTTGAAGTTCCAGGCCCGCTTCCTTATACCACCCGCGGGCCAAAGCCAGATACATGCCCGCATGGAGCACACTCGGCATCCCTTCAAGCGCTACCCGGATGGTTCTCATTGCCCTAAGGAACAAGAATTCAGCTTTTTGGTTTTAAACTGATTGCACGCTGAATGAAAAATCCACGCGCACAGGCTTAAAGCAGTTTTGCTTTTAATTCTGTTAAGCGGCTGATGGTCAATGGGCGATTATTGACGGGCCTGTCCACGTCTTCATCAATAGGCGTGTTGCTCAGTTCGTCAATGGTCTCCTGAATCTTTTCAGCAGCAATCCGATGCCAGGGTTTCTGCGCGGGTTCCATAAGCCATGTTTCGAGGTAGCCACAAAGTTCAGGCGCTGATTTTTCATCGAGCATGCCAATAAAATTCACGACCTCACCAATCCTTGTAGAGCGCGACATCTGTTCGTTGCGCAGCAGTTCTTTAAGGTAAGGAGCTTCGCTTCCTTCAGGCAGCAATTCAAACAGGTGTTTCGCCCAGATTTTAGCCAGCCTCGGATCCGGGTTCATTACTCCGGCTTT
>JAGWYC010000058.1 GCA_018969565.1 Bacteroidota bacterium
GAACGCTTGTCATGGGCAAAGCATTATTTGCCGGATTGCTTACCTCGGCGCTACTGGCTTCAGTAACCGTGCTGGCTTATGAATATCTGCTGGAAAACCAGCCCGCCATCATGAACGATTACCGGAATCTGCTGATACAGCGTGTGAAGGCCGCAGGTAAGGATGCCTCCGGATTCGACGTAGATGCCTACATGAGTTTCGGTTCCTTCATGCGCTGGCAGTATTCCATGAACCTGAGTATCGGCATGCTGGTTGCCAGCGCCACCTTCCTGATCAGTTCCAGAGGCAACAGTCGTGCGTAACTTAGCCGGTAGAATCTATTTCGTTTACTGCTTCGCGATGGTGGCGCTGTTCTTTTTGCCCACCTATCCGCTGCTGTTGTTATGCGTCATCCACCCGAAATTATATCCGCTGGCGCACCTGTACCGCAGGGCCTGGGCCTGGTTTCTGATCGTCACCTGTTTCCTGCGGCCCAAAATCAAGTTTGAGCGAAAACTGAAAAAAGGACACAAGTACGTATTTGTACCCAATCATTCTTCCTACCTGGATATCGCCAGCACGGCGGCTGTGCTGCCGGGAACCTTTTCCTTTATGGCCAAGCGAGAGTTGCTCAATATTCCGCTGTTTGGCATCTTCTTCAGAACCATTGATATCCCTGTAAACCGACAGAGCACCACTGCTTCCCACCGCGCCTTTGTGGAAGCCGGGAAATTGCTGGCTTCAGGGCGCAACATCCTGATATTTCCCGAGGGAACCATTCCCTCGCATACCCCTGAGTTGGGCAGGTTCAAAATCGGAGCCTTCCGCCTTGCCATTGAACAAGGTGCCGAATTGGTGCCCATGAGCATTATGGACAACCATCGCCGCCTTCCTGACGGCAGTTTTGTGGCCAGCCCGGGGAAGATGCGCATCACCATTCATCAGCCCATTCCCACAACCGGTTTGCAGGTGGAAGATGCGGAAGTGCTGAAAGACCGCGTTTATCGTATTATTGAAGAAGAATTGAAGCATAAAGGCGTTTTGTCATGAAGATTACCGAAGAAAAAGTACGCGCGCTGGCACAGTTGGCCAGATTGGAATTTGAAGGCGAGGCGCTGGAACAGATCAGCACTGACCTGGACAACATCGTTGCTATGTGCGAACAATTGAATGCGCTGGATACCGAAGGCGTGGAACCCTTGATTTATATGACCGATGCTGTGAATGTGCTTCGGGAAGACGTGGTTCATCAGGATATCAGTCATGAAGAAGCCCTGCGTAATGCACCGGCCCGGGATTCTGATTATTTCAGGGTTCCCAAGGTGATAGATCAAAACAAATAAACATCATGAGTCATCTGATTGAATTGCGCGGGATTCGCAAGGTGTACCGCGTGGGGGATCAGGATATTTTCGCCCTGCGCAACATCAATCTGGATATCAGCCGGGGTGATTATCTGGCGCTGATGGGGCCCAGCGGTTCGGGCAAGAGCACCCTGATGAATATCCTGGGCTGTCTGGATACACCTTCATCGGGAAGTTATATTCTGAACGGTCAGGAAGTGGCAAATATGAAGGACGAACAACTGTCGGGTATCCGCAACCGCGAAATCGGATTTGTGTTTCAAACCTTCAACCTTCTGCCTCGCCTCAGTGCCCTGGATAATGTGGCGCTGCCTCTGGTTTATATGGGATTAAGCAGGAAAGAACGCAGGCAAAAAGCCGAACAGGCGCTGGCCGATGTGGGGCTTGCTGATCGCATGAATCATACACCCAATGAATTATCCGGCGGACAGCGGCAGCGTGTGGCCGTGGCCCGTGCCCTGGTGAACAATCCAAGTCTGCTGCTGGCCGATGAGCCCACAGGGAACCTGGATACCAAGACCTCTCATGAAATCATGGCCTTGTTCGAGCAAATCCATCAGAAGGGGAACACCATCATTCTGGTTACCCACGAGGAGGATATCGCCCATCACGCAAGGCACATAGTGCGCATGCGTGACGGGGAAATAGAAAAGAGCGAAAACGCTCAGGCAGACAAATCAGAAGTGCTGTAGGTCCGGGTATAGTGGGCCACTACTTTTTTCAAAGCAGTGGTTTCCTCCTCCGACAAGCCACTGGTGGCAAACGAAACTACCTGACCACTTTCCTTAATCACAAAGTTCAACTCGAAGAGCAGGAAATCTACCTTCTCTACATAGTTCCAGGGGATGAATACCATTTGCGACATGATGTTCTGTCGCCAGGAGATCCCCTTCTCGTCAGCAGAAACAAAGTAATTTCCTGAAAAGCGCCGATACAGATACAGGAAGAGCAGCAGCAGCACGCCCATGCTGATCCAGCCGACCGTGGGGCCGAACTGGGCGCGGTTAATCATGCTGACAGCGAACACCAGCAATCCGTAAACCAGAAAGATGGCAAATTCGCCCTTCCAGCGGGGTATCTGTACGTAGGTATGCATCTCAGGGATTTACAATCAGCGTATTGCGCCAGTTTCCGTATTGCAGGATGTATGAACCGGGCTTCAATGCATTGGTGCTGAGGCTGTTGTTGCCGGCTACAAGGGTTTGTTCCAGTACCTTGCGTCCATCCATGCCAAAAATCAGCAGGCGTTGTCCGGATTGCGTCTGGGGAATAAACACAGTGAAGCGGTCGGTGGCGGGATTAGGGAATACCTGCATCTGAGGTTCCACCAGGCGATAAAGGTTATTGGGGCCTTCCACACGCAGTACGAAGCGGGTGATGGTATCGTTCTGGGTGATGGGGAAGCCCACGCGGGCAAAGGTGCGCACTACAATACGCAGAGGGAAGGTGCCGCCGGAAGTGGGGGTGCCGCGGAAGGTACCGCATCCGATGCTGTCATATACAAACACACAGCGGGGATTGTCGCACTGGAAGGTGAAGCCGGCCGGAATGTCGAGCACCTTGATGACCTTTACGGAATCAATATTTGCTTTCACCGGAAATCCACCCAGGGAAACCATGGTATCTTTTGGTGTTTTCACATGGATGGTCGCGCTGTAAGGAACATTCACTTTTCCTGAAGGAATAGAATCAGGGTGGAAGCCCACGGGTTGGTTCTTGACAGACTTATCCGGAATGCAAACCTGGGCTTGTACAGCCTTCGCGCCAAACAGCAGAAGCAAAGTGCAGATGAAGTAAAGTTGTTTCATAGTGATATATTGCTTCAAAAATACATGGCTTACATGAGAAATGTAATACTTGCCTGCGGCTTCCTGCTTCTTGGTGCTTCTGCTACTGCCCAAACCTTCACCTTTAAGATCAGGGTAGAAGATCCGGATGGTACGCCACTTTCGGGCGCCATGGTTACGTATCGCGGCAGAACCATGCTCACGGATGCCCTGGGAGAGGCCTCTTTCCAGAAAGGAGATACCGGCGCCGTGTATATCCGCATGGACAACTATCAGAGCCAGCGCTACCCTTTATTTTTCCCGAAAGACTACAGCAGCGAACTTGACCGCACCAAGCGCGTGGTGCTGGTGCCGGAGGCGGCCAGTGTGGGCGGTCCCGTATTGATTCGTGTGCCAGACAAAAGCGTGCTGGCCATGCGCAGTCAAACGGTAGCCACCGAACGCATGAAGCAGTATCTGGTGCGGAACCGCAATCCTGCCGATCCTTCCAACCTGGCAGAACAGATCCCCGGGGTTCATGTGGTGGACGGACAGATCAACATCCGCAGCGGCAGTGGCTGGAGTTACGGCGCGGGCAGCCGTGTGGCCGTGCTGGTGGATGACCTGCCCATGCTCAGCGGAGATGCCGGACAGGCGCAGTGGAGTTTTGTGCCGGTGGAGTGGATTAAAGAAGTGGAAGTACACAAAGGTGCCGGTTCGGTATTGTTTGGCTCGGGAGCACTGAATGGGGTTTTGAACATCAAAACCATGCAGCCCGGCAGCAAGCAGCGTGCGGGGTTTAATACCTTCTACGGCTGGTATGACAAGCCCACAGCACCCGGATTACGGTGGTCAGACAAACCGCGCAAACAGCAGGGATTCTCCGCCTGGAGCCTGCAGCAGAAAGGAAAACTGGGCTATCGCCTGGGTCTGAATTATTATAATGATGAAGGGTATCGCATGGAAGAGTTCAGCGAGCGCCTGCGCGTGAGTGGAGGCCTGTTGTACCAGATTTCAGAAAAAGCTTCATTCAGCCTGGATGCCTCTTTGATGAACAACAAATCGGGTTCTTTCCTGCTTTGGGAAAGCTATGAACTAGGTTATACCTCCTTCGATTCCGGCTTCAACCATACCAACAGCAGCCGCTACAGCATAGACCCCAGGCTGAACCTGAAAACGGGCCGTATTCGCCATAGCCTGAGCGGACGTATTTTGGGCATCAACAACCGCAATTCCACCAATGATCCAAAGGCAGGCGACCAGAGCAATGCCAATGTGTTGCGTTATGGAGAATACAGAATCAGCGGAAACCTGGGCCGCAAGACCAATTGGACCGCCGGCCTGGTCTGGTCCGGGGCCAATACCAGTTCACCCTTGTTTAGCGGCAAACAGAGCACCGAAAACAAAGCAGCCTATGCCCAGGCTGATTATGCGGGTAAGAAGCTGAATATCAGCGCAGGGGCACGCTATGAGCATTACCGGCTGAATGAGCGCACAGACGCAAGGCCGGTTTTCCGGGTGGGACTGAACTATAAGCCGCTGCCATTTATCCAATTACGCGCCTCCTGGGGGCAGGGTTATCGCTTCCCGACCATTGCCGAGAGCTTCATCAAAACCAGCGTAGGCCCGGTGAAGGTCTATCCCAATGAGCAGCTCAAGCCCGAAACCGGCAGCAATACCGAAGCGGGCCTGCGGCTTTTCTGGGGAAGAAAGGGCGGCGGTATCTACGCCGACTTCTCGGTATTCGACATGCGCTATCAGAACATGATGGAGTTCACCTTCAGTCAGTGGAGCAGCGATGCAACGCCGGCAAACCTGTACGGTTTCGGGTTCATGAGCGTGAATGTGGGCAACAGCCGTGTGAGCGGCGCTGAGCTGAGCCTGGGCGGCGATTTCCATACCGGGAAACTGCACTGGCAAATGCTGGGCGGCTTTACCTGGTGCAAGCCTGTGGTGGAAGACCCCGATTACGTGTATGGCAAAGACTCGCTGGGCCGGGAGTTGACGTTCCGCGTTACACGCAGCGATGATAACAACATCCTGAAATACCGCTACCGCAATATGGCCCGCATGGATATACAATGCGGCTACAAGCGCTTTGAGCTCGGTTGGAGCCTGCGCTACAACGGGCCGATTGAGAACATAGACAATGCCTTTGTTTCCCTGCCCATCAACCTGTTTATCCTTGATGTGCAGAAGGCGAGAATGGACAATGTCCATGGCATGAGCATTATGGATGCCCGGGCTGCGTTCAGGTTTGGACCGAAACGCGCTTCCAGGCTGGCATTCCTGGTCAATAACATCACGAACAAGGTGTATATGACCCGTCCGGCGGATCTCAGGCCACCGCGCAGTTTCCAGGTGCAGTTGCTGGCTGAGTTTTAATACGCAGGGCCATGAAGTTCCGGCTGTCCGCATACGAAGCGCAGTACCTCTTAGCGGTAATTCGCTGCTATACTGAGGCGGTGCATCGGATTGCGGATGATTTTTACAGTTGGGAAGAGCGATTGGCCTGGGCACCTGAAGTGCCGGATATGCGCGCCTGGGCTTCCGGACTGAACAGCAACAAGGTAATCCTGGCGCTGGGAATGGACAACGAGGTTTTGGGTTTTGCCGATGTCCAGCTTCCGCAGAAAAAAATAAACCGATTGTATGTGCATCCCAATGCCCAGGGCATCGGCGTGGGGAAACACTTGCTGGAGGCGGTGGAGCGGGAGATGCTGCTTCTGGGGCCGTGCAGCGCTTTTTCTTTGGAAAGCTCGCTGAATGCACGCGGTTTCTATGAGAAGCAAGGATATACCTGCATCGGCAGCCGTGAGGTGATGTTCAATGGCATGAAGTATCGCAACTGGCTGATGGAAAAGCAGATTTTGACACGATAAATATCAGGTTTGCAGGAGCATAGGCTGCTGCTGTTTAGTATTGGGGAAACAGTTTTATGAGTAGTCCTGAAATTTTGGTATTAGATGATTTTTCGCCGGTGAGTGACAAGGCGTTGGAGGTAGCGGGTATCTGGGCGCATGCCCTGAAGTTGCAAATGGCGGCCCTTCATATTTGCGAAGACGAGAAGGCCTGTGATGCGGCCAAGGAGCGCATGCGGGAGCGAGCGGTAAAGCTGGCGCAGCCGGGATTGGCTAAGGCTTTTGCGCGGACGGGCAATTTGTTTCGGGAAATCAGGAGTTGTTATATCCACGAGCATCCTTCGATGTTGGTGTTTGGCACGCATGGGGTGCATGGCATCAGGCAGGTGTTGTTTGGGGCACACAGCATGCACATTGTAGGCGAGACGGCCTGCCCGGTGCTGCTGTTGCAGCAGCAAACGCCGCGGCGTTTGGCGGCGCGCTGGCTGGTGCTGAACAATACGCCCTGGGACGCGCATTCCATCCATCGTCTGTGCAGCCTGATAAAGAGCGCCGCCGGGCAGGCCGGACTCCTGCACATCAGCCTCAACATGGACGACCTCAGCAATGAAGATACCGCCGCGCTGGACGCCACCACCCGCTTATTCCGTGATGCCGGGGTGCAGGTTCATGCGGAAGCTGCCGTGCGCAAGGGCTTTGGTGCCGGCCTCAGCCATCAGGTGTACGATTACCTGGGCCAGGGCGGGTATGATTTGCTGGTGATGAGTCGCCAAACCTATCCTGTTCTCGGTAAGGCTGCCTATGAGGCCGATTGCGAAGCGTTGATGAACAACCCGGCCGGAATTCCCGTGCTTTTTGTGTGATGGCTTGATGAAGTTTCGGCTTCACTTCAGCCAGATATAGCAACCCACAAGGGCCACAAGGAAGAAGAAAGTCCTGCTGCCCTGTATGTATTGTTTCCAGGTGTACAACTGTTTCTCCTTTCGTATTTCCTTGCGGTAGGCTTCTGCGTACGCCGGACGATTCATCAGGCTGGAGTCGGCATAGATCCAGCGCTTTCCGGGCGGTGTGGACAGCGAAATGGCTACTGTGGGAATCAGTCCGCCCACCGGAGTGAGGAAAAAGGCCATCAAGCCGGATGCAATACCTCCGGGAAATTGTTGGTTCCCACGGGTAGCGTCCAGTTGGGCGCGCATGCGAAGTTGTTCGTCGTTAAGACCTGTTGTATCGTTCGGCAATGACAGCGGCGCCCGCGACGTACCGGTGAAATAATACTGGATGTTCTTGTTTTCGTATCGGATGTAATCAATAAGCTTTGTGGGTATCCTGCGTTCCAGGCCTTGCAAAGTATCCGCCGGCTTCAGCACCACCCAGTCGCGACCCGCATGGGTCACCTTGCCCTCCAGCGTGGTGCTGTCGCGCAGGAAAACAAGGTCTTGCGCGTGAATTGAAGGCCACACGATGAACACCCCGATCAACAGGAAGTGGAGTTTTAATGAGAAAGCCCGTTTTATAAGACTTTTAATAACGTCTGAGTGCTTCTTCAAGTGCAAATAATCCAATAGAGGCCCACACCATTGCGCATACAATACTACCACGTCCATAAAGCGCCCAGGTTGATTTTCTTTTGTATTTTCTGGCAGCGCGTTTTACATCAGCCATATATTTGGGATCATCCATGCGGCTGCTGTCGTCAATGACATAATGTTTCGGATGCGGTCCAAAGCTTGAAATCACCAAGGACGGCAGGGCAGTAACTACCGGCGTGAGCGCAATGGTTCCGTATCCAATAATCTGAGAACCCATTGGATATTGATTCCAGTCGGGCCAACCGGTTTCAGTTTTGCTGTCTTTAGTGATCATGGACTCGGAAGGTGCATGATATATGGATTCCGCTCCGTTCGCATAGAGGATGGATGCTACTTCATTGCGGGCAATGGAATCGCGTTCCTTTCCATCCATCGTGAAATAAATCCACTCAAATCCGGCGCGATGTACCTTGGCTTTAATGGTTTCATTATTTCGCAATTTGATAAGGTCCTGAGCGGAAATCAGGTTCGGAAAGATCGTACAAAAAGCGGCTATCAGAGTCCCGGCTATTCCGTTTTTTTTGTGGCTTTGAGACATCATCAGGAGATTGAATACAATAAACTCATAATTCAATATTAGGGCTTATTTCCTGAAAATAAAATAAACAGCCAGTACCAGAAAGAACAGACCGATGGCATGGTTCATGCGAAAGCTGCCGTGCGCAAGGGCTTTGGAGCCAGTCTCAGCCATCAGGTGTACGATTACCTGGGCCAGGGAGGGTATGATTTGCTGGTGATGAGCCGCCAGACCTATCCTGTACTCGGTAAGGCTGCCTATGAGGCCTATTGCGAAGCGTTGATTAACAACGCGGACGGCATTCCCGTGCTTTTTGTGTGATGGCTTGATGAAGTTCCCCGGCTTAAATTCAGCCAGATATAGCCACCCACCAGGGCCAAAAGGAAGAAGAAAGTCCTGCTGCCAAGTATGTATTGTTTCCAGGTGTACAACTGTTTCTCCGTTCGTATTTCCCTGCGGTAGGCTTCTGCGTACGCCGGACGATTCATCAGTCTGGAGTCAGCATAGATCCAGCGCTTTCCGGGCGGCGTGGACAGCGTAAGGACTACTTTAGGAATCAGTCCTCCCACCGTCCTGAGAAAAAGGACATCAACCCGGATGCAACACCCCCGGGAGATTGTTGGTTCCCAAGTGTGGCATCCAGTTGGGTGCGCATGTGAAGTTGCTCGTCGTTAAGACCATTCGTACCGTTCGGTAAGGACAACGGCGCCCGCGACGTACCGGTGAAATAATACTGGATGTTCTTGTTTTCGTATCGGATGTAATCAATAAGCTTCGTAGGTACCCTGCGTTCCAGGACGTGCTAAGTATCCGCCGGCTTCAGCACCACCCAGTCGCGAACCGCATGGGTCACCTTGCCCTCCAGCGTGGTGCTGTCGCGCAGGAAAACAAGGTCTTGCGCATATTAATCAGTGGCAAGCAGCATCGCGAGTATGTTAATCGGAAGGCATATTGTTTCAATACGCTTCATATCAGGTATAGAACCTTTCATAAATAGAAAACAATTTGAAAAGGCGAGGACTGAAGGAGCTCTATTCTAGAAATTGTTCCACAGGAAAAAGAGATTTCTATTTGTGTGTAAAAGTAATCACATGATTTCATAATATCTTATTACATGAGTTTGAATTTGCCGATATGGCTTCAGACAGCAGAAACAAGGAACAGCGAAAAATATTCGTCCTGGATACCTCGGTTATCCTTTTCGATCATCAGGCTTTTACTAATTTTCAGGAACATGACATCGCCATACCGATAACCGTACTTGAAGAGTTGGATTTATTTAAAAAAGGCAACGATACGGTAAATTATGAAGCACGCCAGTTCATACGAAAAATAGATTTTATTACCGAAGGTAAGGATTTAAATGACTGGATTGAACTAAGTAATAATAGTCCTTCAAAACTACGCATAATCATTCAACCACAATCACCTTTGGAGCCGGATGCGGTGCGTATTTTCGGCGATCGAAAAAACGACCATCAGATACTCAATGCAACTACATTTTTGAATCAAGAACATCCAGGGAGGAAAGTTATATTGGTAAGCAAAGACATGAACCTGCGCATCAAGGCAAGATCTCTCGGACTTCATGCAGAAGATTACGAAACAGGTAAAATTAAAGATGTAGAGGGTTTATATCGAGGAATTATTGAGGCCGAATGGACAGATTCTAAAACAATTGAAGAATTCCACGGGAGTCGAAGTATGCCTTATGAGAAAATTGTGAAACATGAACCATACAGTAATCAGTTTATGCTAATTAAAAACAACGAAAAGTCCGCCCTCGCCATTTACCATAAGGGCACCAAAACCCTAAAGAAAATTGAAAAGATGTCCGCTTATG
>JAGWYC010000397.1 GCA_018969565.1 Bacteroidota bacterium
TCTGCCGCCGCTGGCATCCTGTGACCGCAACAGGCCGGTGGTAGAACCCATTCCCGGTGGTCCGGTGAATATTTCCATCAACCTCTCGCTGCCTTCCTACATCTACCTGCAGCAACCCGGGAACTGGATGTTTCTGAATGGAGGTAACCGCGGGGTTTTACTTATCCACGATTTCAATGGCGACTGGAAAGCCTTTGAACGCACCTGCGGCTATCAGCCCACATCGGCATGCTCCATGATTCAGGTGGACAGCACCTTGCTGCAGTTGCGTTGCGGAACGTACACCACGGGCAGCTTTACTCCATGCTGTGCTTCGAAGTACGGCTTCAATGGCATGCCTGTCGGCGGACCTACACCCCAACCGCTGGCCGCATACAGAATTCAGGTGATTGGCTCTATGCTGTACATCAATAATTGATTCATCGGGTAAAAAATGACTTTTATCATCAAACTATGGCTTTTTTTGTTTAGGTCATTTTCTATATTTGTCCACTAATCATTACCTCAAAGTGTAAAAAATAAGAACCTATGATAAAAAACTACTTGAAAGGTTTAGTGTTATCAGGCGTTGCCATTTTAGGCGCAGCGCAGGGTACCGCCCAAACGGTGTATAAACCCATGGGCATCGAAATTAATGCCGGATGGCGCGAATACCTCGGAGACCTGGGCTCATCTCTGCTCTTTGCCCGCAAGCCTATTTACAATGGAGTAGGTGCACAATTCGGTTACTACATCAGTCCTTCGTTTGATGCGATTATCCGCACCTCCGCAGGCGATGTGGGATTTTACAATACCATCCAGTGGGAAAACGACCCCTGGAAATATGCAGGTTTTAAAGCCAGCACGTTCGAATTCGTAGGCGGTGCCCGTTACAAACTCAACAACGGTCGTATCCTGCAGGAAGACGCCAAGCTGTCTGCCAACATCATTGGTGGATGGGGTATCTTCTATGTGGATTCACGCATCAATAACATCCCTAAGCACTTTATCGGCTACAGCGGACTGGTAAACGGCGGTCTCAGCATGAACTACCAATTCACTGATGCCGTTTCATTGCGCGTTTCCAGTGTATTCAACTACACGCACAACGATATTTGGGATGGTCAGGCTCGTACCATCAACCACAGCATTGTTCATGGCCGCAGCAAATTGTTCGATGCCTACATGTATCATTCAATCGGCGTAGCTTACTCATTCGGAAATGGCGGAGCACCACAGCCCGGCAAGAAGATGAAGGACAACGACGAAGACGGTGTTCCGAACAAATACGACAAGTGCCCTGATACTGAAGAGAAATACCGCAACAATGTTGACTCTGTTGGCTGTCCTATGGATTCTGACGGTGATGGTATTCTGGACGCAGATGACGCTTGCCCCAACCTGCCCGGTCCCGCAGAATATAAAGGTTGCCCCGACTCTGACGGCGATGGCGTAGAAGACAAAATGGATCAGTGCCCGACCGTAATGGGTTCCGCTGCCTTCAACGGCTGCCCCGACTCTGACGGTGATGGTATTGAAGACCGTAAAGATGATTGCCCGTCTATGGCCGGTGTTGCTGCCTTC
>JAGWYC010000398.1 GCA_018969565.1 Bacteroidota bacterium
GCGCCGAACTGCGGGTCGTAACCCAACTGGGCGAGCCAGTCCAGAGCGGCTTCGGTGGCCTTGAGCTGTATGCCCATTTCGGCCAGTTGCCTTGTTATCTGCTGCATCTGCAATTCCACGATGCTGCGCACGTGCTCGCGGTTCAACGGCTCAAACATGATGACCTCGTCAATCCGGTTCAGGAATTCAGGCCTGATGCCCTGCTTGAGCAACTCGAATACCTGGGTCTTGGTTCGGGCCATCACCGCTTCCCTGTTTTCATCGGTAATCTGTTCAAACTGCTCGCGGATGATGTCGGAACCCAGGTTGCTGGTCATGATGATGATGGTATTGCGGAAGTTGGCCGTGCGGCCTTTATTGTCGGTAAGCCTGCCGTCGTCCAGCACTTGCAGCAGGATGTTGAACACATCCGGGTGGGCTTTTTCTATTTCATCCAGCAACACCACGCTGTAGGGCCTGCGACGCACGGCTTCGGTGAGTTGCCCGCCTTCCTCATATCCCACATAGCCGGGAGGCGCGCCAATCAGCCTGCTCACGGTATGTTTTTCCTGGTATTCGCTCATGTCAATGCGCACCATGGCCTGATCGCTGTTGAAAAGAAACTCCGCCAGGGCTTTGGCCAGTTCGGTTTTACCCACGCCCGTGGTGCCCAGAAAGATGAAGGACCCTATGGGCTTTTTCGGATCCTGCAAACCCGCACGGCTGCGGCGCACGGCATCTGAAATAGCGCTGATGGCTTCTTCCTGCCCGATTACGCGCTTGTGCAGCTCGCCTTCCAGATGAAGCAGTTTCTCGCGCTCGCTCTGCATCATGCGCTGCACCGGAATGCCTGTCCAGCGACTTACCACTTCGGCAATGTCTTCGCTGTCCACTTCTTCCTTCACCATGGGCTTGTCAGACTGCACTTCGGCAAGTTGCTCATGCATTTTTTGCAGTTCTTCTTCCGTTTGCCGAACCAATCCATAGCGGATTTCCGCCACCTTTCCGTAGTCGCCGTTGCGTTCTGCCTGCTCAGCCTGAAGTTTCAGGTCTTCCAGCCGGGCCTTGTTTTGCTGTATGCCGTCCACAATTTGCTTTTCGCGCTGCCAGTGGGCGTTAATGCTGTTGCGTTCTTCATTCAGGTTGGCGATTTCCGCACTGAGCTGTTCCACCTTGGCGGTATCGTTCTCGCGTTTGATGGCTTCCCGTTCAATTTCCAGTTGCATGATGCGGCGGTTCAGCTCGTCCAGTTCTTCGGGTACGGAATCCATTTCCAGGCGCAGCTTTGAGGCGGCTTCATCCAGCAGGTCAATGGCCTTATCGGGAAGGAAGCGGTCGCTGATATAGCGTTGTGAAAGTTCCACCGAACTGATAATCGCTTCGTCCTTGATGCGCACCCGGTGGTGTATTTCGTAGCGCTCTTTAAGTCCGCGGAGGATAGAAATGGCGTCCTGAGTATCGGGCTCTTCCACCATCACTTTCTGGAAGCGGCGTTCCAGTGCTTTGTCGTTTTCAATGTATTTCTGGTATTCAGCCAGTGTGGTAGCGCCGATGGCCCGAAGTTCGCCGCGCGCCAGGGCCGG
>JAGWYC010000399.1 GCA_018969565.1 Bacteroidota bacterium
AGCGCCAGCGGCACATTTTCAGGGAAAAGCAGGATATCGTTTCCGGCCATGAAGGCTTCATATTCCGCATAACCCGGAGGAAAGTAGCGCTTCACGCCTTTCATATTCAGCGCATCGGTGACAATAAGTCCTTCGAAGCCCAGTTCCCCCCGCAACAGCTCTTCCACCACTTTCTTCGAAAGGCTGGCTGGTCGGTTAGCTGTAGTATCAAGGGCCGGAACCTGCAGGTGGCCGACCATCACAGAGGCAACATTCTGGGCGATGGCAGCGCGAAAGGGCGCCAGTTCCAGGCTGTCGAGCCGTTTCCGGTCGAAACCCAGGAATGGAAGGTCCTGATGGGAATCGGTTTCGGTATCGCCGTGGCCGGGAAAGTGCTTGGCGCATGCCATTACGCCTTCACTCTGCATGCCGCGGATGAAGGCATTGGCCAGTCTTTGCACCTGATCTGCACGCTCGCCAAAGCTGCGGAAGCCGATGATGGGATTTGCCGGGTTGGTGTTCACATCTACTACCGGGGCGAAGTTGATATGTACCCCAATACGTCGGCATTCTCTGCCCATTGCGGCTCCTGTGCGGAAGGCAAGCCCTTCGCTGCCCGCCGCCCCCATCGTCATGGCGTATGGGTAGCGCTCTACGTCCTTCAGGCGCATAGCCAGTCCCCACTCACCATCAATGCCGATAAGCAAGGGAATTTTGCTGATATGCTGGTAATAGTTGGTGAGCCAGACCTGTTTAGCGGCAGTGCCCTGAAAGAAGATTAATCCACCGATGCGCTCTTTGTGAATCAGGTCTTCAATTTGGGCAATGTGGGCTTCATCTTTATTGCTCCAGGCCGCCACCATCATCATCTGGGCGGCCATTTCACGCAGGGTCATGGTGCGCAGCAGCGAATCAGCCCACAGTTCATGCCTGGTGCGTAAGTGCTGGGCTTGTATCCGAACCGGAAGTACAACAAAGCACAAAACAAGCATCAGGAACAATTGGCGCATGGCAAAAACGCTGCAAATTACGTTCCCTGTACGTTTTTTACCCGCCACGGAATCAAGTCAGGTCCATGTAAAAAACATGACGAATATCAGTTTTTGGGTTGAAAAAGGTATCTTCGTGCATTGTAAGGAGGAAGGAAGAAGCGATGCAGACAGAGACTCCACACAGCACGGTGCCCTCGGCGGAATTGAGTTTAAACGCCATTTTCCATACCCTGGTAGATGCCATCATCGTAATCAATTCCAGAGGGATGATTGTGGAATGTAACCAGGCCACATTGAATATGTTCGGCTACGAAAGCGGCGCATTGCACGGGTTGAACGTAAGCACTCTGATGCCGGAACCCGATCATTCGCGTCATGATCAGTACATCCGCAACTACGAACAAACCGGCGAACGCAAGATTATAGGCATTGGCAGGGAAGTGGTTGGCAAGCGCAAGGATGGTTCCTTGTTTCCCCTGCGCCTGGCAGTGAGTCACTTTATGGAGCACGGGCAGCATTTCTACGTGGGCATCATTCACGACCTGACCGAGGAAATACAATCTCGTGAGCTCAAGGAAAACTACCATA
>JAGWYC010000059.1 GCA_018969565.1 Bacteroidota bacterium
AAGGCAGGCTTCATCGGTAACCGGAGCTTGGCCTTCTGCGGTCTGAAGCAACAAAAAGGCGCTCTTGATGCTGCGTAGTGAACGGATTTTCACTTCATCGCGGGCCTTCATGGCCGTTTTCAGGTCTTCATTGACGCGTTCTATCAGGTTCATGCTGCAAATTAACCGCATAAGCCTCAAAAGCACCTATTGTCGAAAATACCCTTACTTTGCAACCCCGATTTTATGGCCGGAACATATTTCGACTTCGAAAAGCCGCTGCAGGAATTGCAGGAACAACTGGATAAAGCCCGCGAAACCCACGAGAAAGGCAAGGTGGATATGAGCGAACTGATTGCCCAGTTGGAAGGCAAAATCGAATCAACCAGGAAAGAAATCTACGCCAACCTGAACGGCTGGCAAAAAGTGCAGATCAGCCGCCACCCGGAGCGTCCTTACACACTCGATTACATCGAACATATTGCCGAAGATTTTATTGAACTGCACGGTGACCGTAACGTAAAAGACGATAAGGCTATAGTGGGCGGTTTTGCTTCCATTGATGGTGAAGCGGTAATGATCATCGGCCACCAGAAAGGCCGTAATACCAAACAAAGGCAGTACCGCAACTTCGGAATGCCGAATCCTGAAGGTTATCGCAAAGCCCTGCGCCTGATGAAGCTGGCGGAAAAATTCCACAAACCCATCATCACCTTTATTGACACACCCGGCGCTTCTCCGGGTTTAGAGGCTGAAGAGCGCGGACAGGGGGAAGCGATAGCGCGCAACCTGCTCGAGATGGCAGTGCTCAAAGTTCCTGTAATTTGCATTGTTATCGGTGAAGGCGCATCAGGCGGTGCCTTGGGCATTGGTGTTGGTGACAGGGTTCTGATGATGGAATATACCTGGTACTCGGTGATTTCCCCGGAAAGTTGTTCTTCTATTCTCTGGAGAAGCTGGGAATACAAGGAAAAGGCCGCAGATGCGTTGAAGTTGTCTGCGGAAGATATGCTGGGCAATAAGTTGATTGATGGTATTATCCGCGAACCGCTGGGTGGCGCTCACAATAATCCTGAGGCCGCCTATAAGGCTGTTAAGGATGAAATCAAGAAGCAACTGAAAGCGCTCAAGGGCCTAAATGCCGATGAACTGGTTACTGCCCGCGTTGACAAATTTGGCGCTATGGGTGTTTATGTAGAAGGCTGAATTACTACAGCTCCTTCCCCGAAAGAATAAGACCGCCTAAAGGCCCGCAGTGAAATAATACGTCTAGTACGCCCACTTCCGGGCTGAATGGATACCGCTCAGTGAAATACTGTCCGTAATCTTTAAGGTCCTTAAGGTTTTGTTGGCCCGGGTTAGCACCTTGTACGGAATCATTGACAACAGGTGCGGGCAGATTCAAAAGGCTACAGATAAGTTGAAGCGCTTCCATGTTCAACTGGAACAAATGCTCGTATTCCTTAAAAAACAAGGGCTCAATCAGGTAGTCGTAGTAGCGGTAAAAGGCGGAAGTTCCATAGGCGGTTTTCAGCGCATTGCAGCATGCTCTTGCCCACTTAGGGCTATTGAGTGGTGTTATCAGGCGCAGATCTTCCCGAGGGCCCTTTTGTAAAGGAATACTAAGGTGTTGCAAGCCATTCGGACCTCGGATAATGGTGCGGTTAGCCTGAAAAACTGCGCCTTTACTCCATAGCGGTGATATAGCTGTTTCGGGCTGTTTCAGGTATGCACTGAACCAGTGAACAGGGGGAAACCAAAGGCTATGCAGCAATATCACAGCCTAATCACCTTTCCCTGATCCTTGCAGATGCTCAGCAACTGCGCTGCGCTTCCGCCCAACTCAGGATGCTTCCAGCCGGACCAGACTTCCATCAATGGGATCAGTGCAAAACGACGCTCCGGAAGGAAGCGATGCGGCACCTGTAATGCCGGGTGTTTGATGATGCGGTTTCCATAAACCAGAATATCCAGGTCTATTACCCGCGGTCCCATTCGAATTTCGCGTATGCGTCCCATCTGTTGCTCTATCTGCTGTAAGCGTTTTAACAGGGCCAACGGCGGCCATGGGGTTCGGATGAGTACGGCCCTGTTGAGAAAATAATCCTGCTCAACAATGCCCCAGGGGCTGCTTCGATACATGGAAGAACAGCGCACGATTTGCCCGCAACTTGTGGAGAGCATTTGAATGGCCTGTCGAATCTGCTGTTCAGGCCGGTTCAGGTTTGCACCCAGTAATACTACTGCTTTGGCGGTATGGGATAATCTGCTTACTTGCGGGAAAACACCCATTTCTTCTGACCCCAGAAATTAACAACCATACTGACGGTTGTTGCCAGAATAACCGCGAATATTTTATCTGCCTTAAAGGCGAACAGTTCGTCAATAATGCCCTGACTGTCGCGGAAGCTCACCACGATTTCTCTGTTGGGCAGCCATTTGAGAAACAGCTCATTGCTCAGGATATTCATGATGCCGCTGATGCCGTATAGCGTGATATATCGTGCAAACAGCTTGCCGGTGTGTTTCTGTTCTCCCCAGGTCCACCATTTATTCAGGGTATAGCCGGTTATCACACCTGAACTGAAACCCACGGCCTTGGATATCCAGGTAGGCCAGAACTGCGAGCACATATAATAAATCCCCAGGTCTATGCCGAAACAAATAAATCCAACAATGCTGAACTTGGTAATCTGGATATAGGTATCCCTCGAAATCACAACGCTGCGAAGATAGTTTTTCGATTCATGAACTGAAGCATTTGCTTCATTACTACTGCATCAGTTCCCTTCCATTCCAGCGGCAATCCTGTCCGTGTATCCATGCCTGGTTTCCGGCAATATGTCCGGACGGAATGCCGAAAAGCACCGGAATATCGCTCTGGCGTGTGTGGTGAAGAATAATCTCTTCCGCGTTATATCCGAAGGGTATGGCGTGATCTTTCATATCTGTCATCCCGCCAACCAGCAAAGCGCTGATGCGCTGAAATATGCCACTTAGTTCGAGGGAAAGCATCATGCGGTCCAGATGATAACAATATTCATCCAGGTCTTCTATGAACAATACATCACCTTCTGTAGCCGGGAAGAAAGGGGTTGCATTCAGGGCGTAAAGCAACGAGAGATTGCCACCAACCAGGCGACCGGAAAAGACTTTATTCCGATGAAGGGGGCCTTCGGGAATCAACTTCAGGGTGCCCTCTTCCAGTACCTGCATCATGGAATCAAATGATGCTGAGGCCTGTTGATCAGCTGCCCTCAGGCTATAGGGCATGGGCGCATGTAAACCGGCAAGATCGGCTTCGGTAAGGGCTGCCGAAAGAATGGCCGTCAGGTCGCTGAACCCAATCAGCCACTTGGGATTCCGCCTTAGTTCTTCCCAGTGAATGGCATCCAGGATGCGCATGGAGCCGTATCCTCCCCGTGCGAACCAGATGGCTTTTACTTCAGGGTCTGCCAGCAAACTGTTCAGGTCTGCGGCTCTTTGAATGTCGTTACCGCCCCATTGATGATAGGCTTGTGTACAATGCGGCGACAAACGCCAGCGATAGCCGCGGTTTTCCAGCATACGAATGGCCGGCTCCAGCTCATCCGGTGTTACAAAGCGTGCCGGCGCACAAATGCCAATCAGATCGCCGGGCTGCAGCAGGGGCGGACGCAAGCTCATTCCGGAAGCTTCTTTCGTTCTTCTTCGAGGGTCAGTTCCATGGCCGAAATACGCTCCAGACAAAATTCCGCAAGAGCAGACGATTCTTCCAGAATGGCCGTCATGCGGTCCATATCCGGCTCGCCTTGCTCCATTTCTTCCAGTAAAGCCTGCAGGCGCTCAGCAGCCTCTTTGTATGTTAAATTTTTATTCAGTTCCATCGCGTTTAATTTCAGTGATATCAGCTTCCACCCGGGCCCCTTTCATGTACAGGGTGATTTGGTTTCCTGCCTGGAGCATGGAGGTGTTTTCTATCCTTTTTCCTTCGTAATAAACCAACGCGTAACCTTGCCCCAGCAGTCGGGTGGGATCCATCTGCCGAATCAGGCGCAAAGTATGTTCCACCCATTGCTTCTGACGGCTGAGCTTCCATTGCGCCTGCTGAATGATGCCCCTGCGGCGGGAAATAGTTTCTCTTCGGATGCGTTCCAGCTTGCGTTCGGCAGCGCTGCGGATGCTCCGATAATCCTGCAATACCGCGCTGATGTAGTGCAGGTTGTGTTCCAGAATTGCTGCCGCCACCTTGGTTGGCGTTTTGTGGCTTTGCGCAGCCATCAGGTCGCTCAGGCTCACGTTGCGCTCGTGGCCTATGCCGGTAAATACAGGAATGGGGCATAAGCCTGTGGCCAGCACGGTTTCATAAGCATCAAAAGCGCTGAGGTCTGTATTGGAGCCGCCGCCCCGCACCATCACGACTATGTCAAATTCATCGGCGCGCCTTCCGACGGCTTCCAGCGCGGCTGAAAGCTGCCTGGAGGCACCTTCTCCCTGCACCAGCGAAGGAAATATACGCAACGAAAAGCCGAAACCATAGCTGTTTCCTTGCAGTTCATGGGTGAAATCGCGCTGACCATCGCTGTCGGGTGCCGTAATCAAAGCAATACGCTGTATTACCGGGGGAAGCTGTTGTTTTCTGTTACTGCTGAAGTAGCTTCCGTCCACTTGGAAAAAATCTTCCGGATGTGACAGCAGCAGCCTGTTCAGCACTTCCTGTTTCTCCTGTTCCATCTTGCCGATGGTGTAGGTGCTGTCCAGCCTATGTACCGTGAGGCGCATGCCAAAACGGGTATTGTAGGTTACCTGAACCTGCACCAGCAATTGCAAATTGCCGCGAAAGGCAATACCCGTGCTGAGTTCAAAGCCACGGATGATGGGATACTCATTGCGCCAGATGACGGCATCGGCAGAAGCCAGAATGTTCCCTCCTTCCTGCTCTATCAGCTTGAAGAAGCAATATTGTCGATCCGGATAATTCCTTAGATCGGTGATTTCTGCCTTCACCCAAAAGTAACGGCCATAAAACTGGCTGTTGATGCTGTCGGCGATGATGCCCGTGAGTTCAGATAACCTGATGGGATTGCTCATGAGTGGGTTCCTGCTTTACCGTAAAATTCTTTTATTTCAGCTATAGCCTTGGGTACACCGCTACTGGCCGGCTCAGCAATACAGCGAATGCCCTGCGCACTTTTCTCCTGGTGTCGGTTGGGGTCCACCAGCCAGATGCCGCATCCATGCGGCGCGAAATTCAACAGGCCTGCCGCGGGATACACTTCAAGAGAGGTTCCGACAATCAGCAGCGCATCGGCCTTTGAAGTGAGGTATATGGCTTCGTCCATCATCGGCACAGGTTCGCCAAACCACACGATGTCGGGTCTCAGCGGGAATCCATCCGGGCAACGCATGCCGGCATGCATCAGGCCGTCATCCAGGCGTAGCCGGAATCCGGTTTCGCCGGAACTGCGTGCATACATCAATTCGCCGTGCAGGTGCAGGATTTTGGTAGAACCGGCGCGCTCATGCAGGTCGTCCACATTTTGGGTGATGATGTGTACTTCATGTGTTTTTTCCAGTTCAGCCAGGGCCAGATGGGCTGCGTTGGGATGAGATTGCAGCAGATTTAAACGTCGTTGATTGTAGAAATCGAGGACCATATCGGGGTTACGCTGCCAGGCTTCCGGAGTTGCAACATCTTCAATGCGGTGTCCTTCCCACAAGCCACCGGCGTCGCGGAAGGTGCGAATACCACTTTCTGCGCTGATGCCCGCTCCACTTAAAACTACAATACGCATCTGCCTGCAAGATAAATGAAGCATGGCAACCGCTGCTGCATGTAACCCGGCTTTTTGCAGAGAAAGTGTACCTTTGCGCCATGAAGTTCATTGCGGACATCAACATCATGCCCCTCAAGGGATTGCTGGATCCCCAGGGCAAAGCGGTGGGTCACAGCATGCCCTCCATCGGGCTGAACAACATCGGTGATGTGCGCATCGGGAAGCACATTCAACTCGAAATTGATGCCGACAGTGAAGCTGCAGCCCACGAAACCGCTGAAGTGGCCTGCAGGAAATTGCTGGCTAACCTGATCATGGAATCTTTCCATATCAGCATTCGTCAAGCCTGATTTCGACCGGTACGCCGGAAGGATTTACCCATGCGTATTCTTATTCAACGCGTAAGCCGCGCCTCCGTTCAGGTATCCGGTGACATGATAGCGTCCATACAACATGGTTTTTTAGTTCTGGTGGGCATTGGCGCCGAGGATGGGCAGGAAGACGCAGACTGGCTGACTGAAAAACTGATGGGCATGCGTTTGTTTTCTGATGAAGAAGGAAAGATGAATCTCAACCTGGAGCAATGTGGCGGAAGTCTGCTGCTGGTAAGCCAGTTTACCTTGTTTGCGCAAACGAAAAAGGGAAACAGACCTTCCTTTATAGAAGCCGCACGTCCGGAAACAGCCAAACCTTTATTTGACTATTTCACACAACGTTGCCGCAGCCTATTGCCCGGGATTGATGTTCAGACCGGCGTTTTTGGCGCCATGATGGAGGTGTCTTTGGTGAATGACGGTCCGGTGACCATCTGGATGGACAGCAGGCAGCGCAATTAAATCAGCAGCGCAGGTTATCAATCAGGCGTACTCCTTCCAGGTAGCCTGCAAACAGCAGTACAGCAGGAGTTTCAGGCCATTGTTCCAGCGTATCCAACGTTTCAGGCACGGCTAGTTCCAGGTATTCTGTTTCTATCTGATGCTGCAGCAGATAGGAGCGTGCTTGGCGGAGCAATTCAGGCAAAGGCGTTTTGTGCTTTTGATGACAGATTTCTTGTAATGCACGGTAGATGGCCGGCGCATTTATGCGGCCGGCTTCACTCAGGCGGCTGTTACGCGAACTCATGGCAAGCCCGTCGGCTTCACGTCTGGTCGGGATGATGTGCATGTGGATATCAGGGAAATGGGTGTCAATGAGCTTTTTCACCACCATGCACTGCTGGAAGTCTTTTTCGCCAAAGAAAACATCCCGGGGTCTGATGGTGTGGAACAGGCTCCAAAGCACATCGGTAACCCCTTGGAAATGCCCGGGCCTGAAACTTCCTTCAAAACGTTCAGCCAGAAAGCCCAGGGCTACCGGAGGAATTTGGCTGTGCGGATCGTACACCTGATCGGCTTCAGGAATAAAGACAGCATCGCAAGCGGCCTGTTCCAGTAAACGGATATCGCGGTCCAGGGTGCGCGGGTAGCGGCGCAAATCCTCAGGATTGTTAAACTGCCTGGGGTTTACAAAAATGGAGGCCAGGGCCAAACACCCCTGTTGCTTTGCTTCAGCAATCAGGCTCAGGTGCCCTTCGTGCAGCGCACCCATAGTTGGGATGAAAGCCAGTTGCTGATGTTCCTGTTGTTCCTGAAGCCAGGAACCCAGTTTGTTTCTATAGAAAAAAAGTTTCAAAATTTCAAGAGAAAAAGTTGCGGGAATAGACCGTTTTTAAAGGGTTTTGCTGTCATTCTATCAGATTTTTTTCGTTAATTTTGTAATTGCGTTCTGCAAGATATGGTGCAAAAAAAGAAAAAGATCCTTTTCGTAAGTTCTGAGATGGCTCCCTTTTTGGAAGATTCACCTGTTGCCACCATTGCAAGGTTGTTGCCACAGGCCATTCAGGAGAAAGACAATGAAATCCGCATTCTGGTTCCCCGCTTCGGAGTGATTAACGAGCGCAGGAATCGTTTGCATGAGGTGGTTCGCCTTTCCGGTATCAACATTACCATTGATGATAATGACAATCCCCTGATTATCAAGGTGGCATCCATTCCCCAAACCAAAATGCAGGTGTATTTTCTCGACAACGAGGATTACTTCCATCGCAAGGCGGTTTACAGCAATGACAAAGGAGAGTTTTTCGAAGACAACGACGAGCGGACCATCTTCTTTTGCAAGGGTGTTCTGGAAACAGTGAAAAAACTTGGCTGGGCGCCGGATATCATTCACTGTCAGGGCTGGATGACCAGTCTGATCCCTGTGTATCTGAAAACTATTTATAAAGATGAGCCGGTTTATCGAGGGGCCAAAGTGGTTTATTCCATTTTTGATAAGGAATTCGACCAGAACCTGGGCAAGGATTTTACCCGGAAAGCCAGCCTGAATGCTGTTCCCGACAATCACCTGGAGTGCTTTGCCCCCGGAGATCACGACAGCCTTCAAATCGGAGCCATTACCCATGCCGATGCAGTGGTACAGGTAGCAGGTTCGGTAGATCCTTCCATTGCCAAGCATATCTCCGACAAGCCCTTTATGCAGCATAGCGAAGACCAGCAGGGAGATCATTACGCTTCACTGTACGACAAGCTTTGTAACCACTAAACGCCATCAGCCGTTATAGTCCGGTGAAGTATTTTTCAATGGCGTTGGCCCTGTTGGGCACAGTTGCTTGGAGTTCCTGCAATAAATACAAAGACAGTATTTCGTTGAAGGAACAGGAAAATCTGGGTGATTATACCCTGATGCGCAGCGACACTTTTACGATACAGGCAGCTACCTGGGCTGAAGACAGTATTCCGGTCAGCAACTTAACCTACTACCTTCTCGGAGCTATGAACGACCCTGAAACCGGTCAGAGCTTTGCTTCCATAGCCACCAACCTGTATCCTACCCAGCCCGGAAAATCATTTCCGGCAACGGCCAAAATGGATTCTGCCATTCTGTTCATCCCGTATCCCCCCGGCGCTAATTTCTATGGCAATCCGGGAACGCCTCAGGGCATCAATGTTTATCAGTTGAGGCAGATGGTGGATGAAGCCAAATACTATTACAATTCAGATAAAATAGCTTACAACGCTGAAAAAGTAGGCAGTTACTACGGGTTGCTGAAAAGTTCCCGTTTTGATTCCATTCGTTACAACTCCGGGAAGTTGCTCATGTATCCCGGGCTGCGTATCCGGCTTACCGATGCCTTTGCTTCGCTGTTGTTCAAAGCCCCGTCTGCCGTAACTCAGACCAAGGATGCTTTCGCGGCCTATATCAAAGGCCTGGCCTTGGTTCCTGAAGATCGCGATTTTCAACCTGAACAAGGTGGTGTTGCGTTGCTTGACCTCAATCCTTCCGGTTTGGCCGGGGTGAAACCCAGAGTGATACTGTACTACGACGATACTTCGCAACTGGAGTATGAATTCGGATACCAGAAAACAGCCGCCAATCAATTTAACTTCAAACCCGCAGGCGTTGAACTTACAAGACAACTGAATTCCGGTGGTTGGTGGCCCTATACCTTTGCCCAGTCAATGGGGGGGTGTAAAACATTTTTACGCATCCCTTACCTGTTGAATCTTGTGAATGACAAAACAATAGTCATAAATAAGGCCGAATTGTTTGTACAGTTGCGCGATCAAACGGCCCACGCCTTTTATCCGCCGCCTTCGCGGATTAACCTGGGTCAGCCCATCAGTGCCACCCGCAGAAGAAGTAATCTGATACGCGATTTTGCGGAAAATCCGGCCTACGGCGGAACCTACAACAGCGTACTGAACGGGTATAAATTCAACATCACCCTGCACCTTCAGAACCTGGTCAATCAGTATTTCCGATTTGGTAAAAACAATGATCTGGGATTGCTGCTCTTTGTCCCTTCTGACAGCCCTGTGAGCGGCTCCCGCGCCGTATTTGACATGCGTCCGGGCAACACAAAACTCGTAATTACTTATACAAAACTTAACAACTGATTCAGGCGTTATTTCATTGTTCTTATGGAGCGAAGGAAACCTTATCAACTTGTGAGTCGTGACTGGAAGAAAGAGAACACAGTCATAGACGTGAATGGCAGCCGTATTGGCGATGAGCGCGAAGTAGTAATGATAGCAGGACCTTGCGC
>JAGWYC010000400.1 GCA_018969565.1 Bacteroidota bacterium
TTCAATTTCGACACACGCTATTTCAACCGACTTTTCCCCGGCCTGAAAAGTTATTACCGCACCGGCTACATGGAAAGGCAGTTGGTAGATTATAACATCAGCAACCTCAAAGCCAATACCGCGCTTCACTACCGTATTACACAAGACATTGAGGCCAGGCTGGCCTACAACTTCGGATACGGAACCACGGTCTATCAGGGCGACAACCGCTACAGCCTGCGCGGATTGCAATTCCATCACCTTCGCGCAGAAATCATCAAGCCCGAGAAATTTTATCTCAGGGCCTACGCTACCTTCGAGAATGCGGGGCAGTCTTATGATGCAGTCTTTACGGCCTTCAAGCTGCAGGATCAGCGCATGAGCAATCCGGACTGGGCTTCGGAGTATCAACAAGCCTGGAGCACTTATGCTGCAAGAGTTCGGGCGCTGCCGGGTTATCCGGATCCCAACAATCCTTTGTTTACCGATTTGTGGTTCAACAATTACGATTCCATCAACAATGTGGCCAATCAGGTTTTGGCGCAATTCAACGACTCGCTTACCCTCTGGCATTCGGAAGCACGCAAGCTGGCAGACCAAAATCCGGTGCGTGGATTAAGTCGCCTGGAACCCGGCACAGCTGAGTTCGATTCTTTGAAGAATGTGATTACCTCCCGCACGGCGTTTGAAGAAGGGGGAACCCGTTTCTACGACCGTTCCAAAATGTTTCATGTGCAGGGCGAATACAAATGGGATCTGAAGCGCAAGAAAGCAGAAAAGCCCTGGATGGATCTGCTCACCGGAGCCAGCTTCCGCTTGTACCTTCCCGATTCAAGAGGCACGATTTTCAGCGATACCATGATGCGTACTTTCGGCACAGATGCCAATGGAAATACCATTGTGACCGATTCTTCGCGCCGCCGCATTACGAACTGGCAGGTGGGCGCCTATATCAGTGCCAATAAAAAATTCTTCAACGATCGGCTCATTATTACAGCCACGCTCCGCATGGACAAGAATCAGAATTTTCCGGTGCTGTTTACGCCCGCAGCCTCAGTGGTCTGGTCGCAGAAAAACCATACGGTGCGTCTGTCCTTTTCTTCTGCCATCCGAAATCCAACACTGCAAGACCAGTATCTGTACTACAATGTGGGCCGAGCCATTCTGGTGGGCAATCTGAACGGTTTCGATTCCCTGGTTACGGTCTCCTCCCTGCAGCAGGCCATCGGCAATGATGATCCTTCCCGCTTACAGTATTTCAACGCCCCCGCGGTTCGTCCGGAAAAGGCCCGCACACTGGAAATCGGATATAAAGGAATCTTATTTAAAAATAAAGTATATCTCGATGGATCGGCCTTTGTAACTTTTTACCAGGATTTTATCGGATACCGAATCGGAGCCAATTTATACAGCATTCAGAATCCCTGGCGCTTTCAGGTTTTTCGGGTGGCCACCAATTCTCCGGACCGCATCATGAGTTACGGAGCAGCTTTGGGTTTCAGCTACTTCTTCATCAACAATTACGCGCTCACGGGCAACTACACCTGGAATGTACTTAACCGGATGGGATC
>JAGWYC010000401.1 GCA_018969565.1 Bacteroidota bacterium
CAAACATTTGCATGGCTTCCTTTCCCACAGCAATGACATTGCCCGTGGCTTTTTCCAGCGCAATGATGGAGGGCTCGTCAACCACTACACGGTCCTTGTGGATAATCAGCGTATTGGCCGTGCCGAGGTCAATGGCCAGTTCCTGGGTCAGGAATTTAAAAATGCTCATGCGTGTTCCCCTATTTTGCCTTTAATGTGAATGTTTTGAACAACTCGCGAAGTTATGTGAATCAATGGGATTCCCTGAGCGCTTTTTTCTGAATCCTGCAGGTTTTTTTTACAGTGTCGGAATTAGTGTTTGAAGTGCCTTACGCCGGTCATGACCATCGCGATTCCGGCTTGGTTCGCAGCAGCGATGCTGTCGGCATCTTTGATGGAGCCTCCGGGTTGTGCAATGGCTGTAATTCCTGCAGCTGCACTGATTTCCACACAGTCAGGGAAGGGGAAAAAGGCATCGCTGGCCATTACGGCTCCTTTGAGGTCAAAGCCGAATTTATGGGCTTTGGAGATGGCCTGCTCCAGGGCATCAACCCTGCTGGTTTGTCCTGTACCGCTGGCCAGCAACTGACGGTTCTTCACCAGTACAATGGCATTGCTCTTGGTATGCTTCACCAGACGGATGGCAAATTCCAGGTCGGTGTATTGTTCCTCTGCGGGCTTCAGCGCTGTAACAAGATTAAAGCCACTGCGCACTTCAGCACATTCATCGCGTTCCTGAACCAGAATTCCGTTGAGTACACTGCGTACCATGCGCTTGGGCAATGCACTGTTCTTTTGTCGAAGTATAATGCGGTTCTTTTTTCCGCTGAGCAGTTCCAGCGCTTCGGGAGCGAAGTCTGGGGCTATCAGCACCTCGAAAAACAAGTCATTCATCGCCTTCGCTGCTTCCGGGTCTATGGGCGCATTGCAAATCAGTATTCCTCCGAAAGCGGAAACGGGATCTGCCTGCAAGGCAGCCTTATAGGCTTCGGCAGCAGTGTCACGGGTGGACATGCCACAGGCGTTATTGTGCTTTAAGATGGCAAAGCTTACCCCATTTTCAGTTTCAAAATCGCGGAGCAACTGAACCGCGGCATCAATATCAAGAAGGTTGTTATAGGATAACTCCTTGCCCTGTATTTTGTCGAACAGGGCGCTTAAATCGCCTTCAAACCATGCCGGCTGGTGCGGATTTTCACCATAACGCAGGGGTGTTTTCGCCGAGGTTCCCTGCATCCAGGCACCAATCAGCGCATCGTATCCGCTGCTGATGCCAAAGGCTTTTCCGGCCAGTTCCCTTCGATAGGATTCGGTGGTACCGCCGTGTTCAAGATAATGTGTCACAAAGCCGGGGATGTCTTCTTTGGAAGCCAGAATGGCGGTATGCCTGTGGTTTTTTGCCGCCGCGCGGATGAGCGATATTCCGCCTATGTCTATCTTTTCAATGATGGCTGAAGCATCATCGGTTTTTGCCAGGGTTTCTTCAAAAGGATAGAGGTCAACCACCACCAGATCCAGGTAGGGAAGCTTATGTTGTTCCATTTCCCGGAGGTCGCTTTCCAGATTGC